>JAJFUG010000148.1 GCA_021372515.1 bacterium | reverse complement strand
CTGGATGAGTTTCCGCAACGGCAAGCCGGTCGGCGGGATCAACTATTTCCGCGGCCGCTGGTCCTACAACCTCGACCTGCGCCTGTCCAAGACTTTCAGTCTCGGCGGCTCGCGGCGCGTCTCCCTGTTCGGGGAGGTTTTCAACGCCCTGAACCAGAAACTGCCCACTCCCTATCCCTCCGGATACACATATCAGGAGTATTACCGGGGCCCGATGGGGGGCGTGGAAGAGGTCTGGAACGACAACCTCCCGGCGATCAAAAAAGCCTGGTTCCAGAACGATTACAACCAGGATGGCGTGCTGAGCCTGATGGAAGCGGCCAAGGGGAACATCGCCCAGAGTTTCATGAACAGCACGATGGACAAGACTGCATGGGGTATGGCCCGTCAGGTGCGTCTCGGGGCGGAGTACACGTTCTGATTCAGCCTGACGGCCGGTGCGACAGCGGACGGTTTGCTGTCCAGTCCAATGCAGACACAATACAGGAGTGAACCTATGCTTCAAAAGAGATTTCTGATCTTGACTCCGGCCCTGGCCGCGATGCTGGCTTGCCTGGCATCGACAGCCTTCGCCGAGGTGAAAAGCTCTTATACCGCGAACGGTAACAATGTCGGCCTGGTGGTCGGCACCAACCAGTACGGCGGCCCCCTGGTGAGCGATGTCCACCAGTACCCTGCCGGAAGCGGTAATTTCTATGCGGTGGGCCGCTGGAACTGGGGAGTCCATGTGATCAGGGATGCCGACGGCAACGGGACGGTCGAGGACACGGCCTGCATCCTGTCCCGCGGCGGAAGAGTGGTCGGCTGTGTAAGCTCCCTGGAACAGATCGACCTTATCACCTCCCTGGCCACGGCCGGCGAGAAAATGGATGAGGCCACCGCCCGGCTGGAAAACAACCGCCTCTTCGTTTCCAGCGATGCCGAGGACCTGGCGGTCTGGCCGGCCGAGTTCCGCGAAGGGCGGTCCACCGGCGGCGCGCCGATCCTCCACGGCGCGCTGACCATCGCCTCCCGCTTCGGCGACACTTTCGGCATTCCCGGGGTGGGCCAATCGGTGGAGTACCAGTTCTATTTCCTGAACTTCGCCGAATCGAACAACATGGTCTACATGCACGTCTTTTTCCGCAACATGTCGGAATACCTCAAGTGGAGTCCCAACCCGGATATCGTGGCCAAGGTGGCCAACACTCCCGATGGCCAGACCTGGGTCGGGGCGATCCAGTACTACTGCACCGCCAACGGCTTTTTCGTCGGCGGGGAGGACGAGGCCTGGGCTTATTACTTCCCGAAGCAGATCATCGTCCAGGCGGACCGCAACGGCGTGGAAAGCTCTTTTTCCGGCAACCCCGCGGCCATGGCCTACTACCAGATGCGCAACCCGCAGCACGGCGAGGACGAAATCCGGCTGACCAACACCTGCGCCCTGGGCTGGAACGGGGCGGAGTACGGGTTCTATCCCGAGGAGCCGATGGCCAGCGGCTATTCGATGGGTCGCTCCTACCGTTACGCCCAGGGACGCTGGGCCGCCACCGGCGAGTTCTACGCGCCGTCGATCAGCCCCTTTACCGGCAAGCCGCTCGACGGCTGGCCGGGCGTGCTGCTGCCGGATGACTCCCGCTACCGGCAGTGGATCTGGGGCGAGCAGAACGCCATGAACAGCTACAACTACTGGGGCGAGATGCACAACGTGACCCCCAGGGACTCGTTCAGCCTGGATGCGGCGATCATGTTCACCTACCTCGATCCGCCGAACTTCAGCTTCCCGAGTTCGCAGGACATCAACAACATAGACGATCAGAGCGTGCAGACCGCCTTGAACCCTATCCTCGACATGGCCAACGTGGCCGAGGTCGTCTATAACGGTCATTTCGTCCTGCCCGAGACACCGGCCTCGCCCCCGCTGACCATCATCCCCGGCGACCGCCAGGTTACCCTCACCTGGAGCGACATCAACCTCCACACTCCGGATGCCTATTACGCGTTCCTGCAGAATAATCCGGAACTGGACCCCGACCACCTCTACCGGGAGTTCGATTTCGAGGGCTTCCGGCTGTACCGCAGCTTCGTCGGCCCCTCGGACTCTCATTCCGAGCTTATCTGGCAGGGCAGCCTTTCCCAGAACAACGTCAATTTCTTCTACGTGGATGTTTATTCGGATGACGAGCCGCTGTACCGGATGCGCAACGGAATGAAAGTCTGGTACGCCCTGGTGCCCTATGACCGGAACTATGACCCGTCCACCGGCACGGAGTTCAGCCTGCCCGATCCGTCCAGCGGCAAGCAGTGGAACCGGCCGGGCAACGGGCTGTATGTCATCCTGCCGCGCAGCGACGCCTCGAATTTCAAGGGCGCCGACATGCAATCGATAACCTTCAACCCCCTGTCCGGAACGCCGGAAACCGAGGGGACTGTGATACTGGCGGGAGACGGGGACGGGAACCTTACCGAAGCGCCCAAGGTGCTGGCCCCGGCTATCGGCAACCTGATCTTTCAGCCGGTCAACAGCGAGCGGATCACCAGCGCCCTGAACCTGAGCCTGCGCTGCACCGGAGCCGATGCCTACGACAAGAGTTGTGCGGGAAGAATTATGGCCGGCCAGCGCTCCATCCAGTTAATTGACGGCAGCTATCAGAGCCCCACGATGACCCTGCTGGGCGGCGGCGACGACAACCAGAGGTTCACTTTCAACGGCCCGGTGGATGCCGACGGCATCAACTACGCTCTGGATGTGACTTTCACCGGCCTGGCCAACACGAACACGGTCGGCGACCCGCTATACCACCAACTCGACGCCGGGGGCTACACCGGCGCCGATATCGGTCTGTGGACCGGCCGCTGGTGCGGCGAGGACACCGAGCCCGGCTCCCTGCCCAGCAATATCGCGTTCACCAGGAGCGGACAGTTCCGGGTGACCTGGCAGGATGCGGGCAGCGGCATGCTGACGGTGGATGTCCAGGACCTTACGCGCGGCGCGGCTTTCCAGCACGTGAAATTCATGGACGAGACCGGCTGGGGCTTCCAGACCGTGGAAGGCTTCGGAGGCGGGTTCACCAGCGGCTCCGAGGGCAACTACATCACGGAGACTTTTATCGACCGGGCGCCCAGGAGCGAGCGCCAGTACCAGATGACCGACAAGATCGCGGTGGACAACACCGAGGAATTCGGATTCTGGATCGACGGCCTGACCTGGGTGGTGCGCAGCGAAAGCGGACTGACCATGCCGGCGCCCGGGACGGTCTGGACCGTCACCGTGGCTTTCGGGACATGGAACGATGACATGACCGAGTTTACCCAGTATCCCGACCTGCCGCAGGTCGGCGACAGCTGGTCGGTGGTTGTCAACCCCTCCTCGCTGAAAGCCGAGGACGCGGACCTGTCAAAGATCAGGGTCGTTCCGAACCCCTATCTGGCTTCCTCGTTCCTCGATCTTTCGCCCAGTTCGCGCCGGATCGAGTTTATCAACCTGCCCGACCTCTGCACGATCCGGATTTACTCGCTGGGCGGCCACCTGGTCAATGTCCTGAACCACATCGGCTCGAACCGGTACGGATGGGGGGATTACAAGGACTGGGACAGGCTCGATATCAGCAACAATCCCAAGGAGTTCTCCGGATACGACAACCACAGCGGGACGGAGCCCTGGAACATGCGGAACCGTTTCGGACAGACCGTGGCCAGCGGGTTGTATTTCTATCTCGTGACTGACTCACGCGGGAAGAGCTACACCGGCAGGTTCTACATAGTCAATTGATGAAGTCGAGCCGTGCGTATAACTATTGCGACGAGGAGTTTCCTCTTGAATAAACGGAGGCAAGATATGTTAAGTACAAAGGTCAAGCGGACTTTATTGACCGCGTGTCTGGCCTTGATGTTCGTCACGCTGCCGTCGTTCGCGCAGGGTGTGTCGAACCAGGAATACACCGGCCTGGACAAGTATATCACACAGGGGCGGCCACGCGATGCGTCCTTTGTCGGGGTCCGGGCGGCGGAATTCCTTGAAATCCAGGTAGGCGCCCGTGGAATCGGCCTGGGCGGCGCCTACACGGCTGTGTGCGACGACATTTCCTCGATCTGGTGGAACCCGGCCGGCCTGGGATTCCTGCAGAACAAGCAGGTCATGGTGACCATAGTCGATTACACCATGGACCTGACTTACAGCTATGCCGCCGGGGCAGTGCCGGTCGGCGACGGGAACATTGTCCTGGGTGGATTTTTCGGCTACCTGGACGTTCCCGAGACCGAGATCACCACCATCACCAGCCCGAACGGCACCGGGCGGACTTACAACGCCTATGATTACCAGATGGGTGGCACGGTGGCGATGACTTTCTCGGACCGCTTTGTCGGCGGCCTGAGTGTCAAGTACATCCACCAGGACCTGCTGGGCAACCTGGGCGGCAACGCTTTCGCAATCGATGCCGGAGCGATCTATCATACCGAGTTCGCCGGCAGGGAGATCAAGTTCGCCTTCGCCATCCAGAACCTGGGGACCAACATCACCATGCACGGCCCCAACCTTCTGTATGAAGTGGGTCCGGAGGATTATGACGACAGCTATCCCTCCGGGTACAGCGATTATTCGGACCTGAAGACCAGCACCTCCCGCCGGGCGAACCGCTGGATGTACCGCCAGACACACACCTACCGTCTGCCCACGGTGCTCAAGCTGGCCCTGGCCTACAACCTGCTGACCAGCGAAAAAGCCAACTGGCTGGCTACCGGCGAAATCTGGCGCAACAGCAACATACCGCTCAGCTATGCCACCGGGACCGAATTGAATTATAATTTCACCCAGTTCATATCGGGGGCCCTGCGCCTCGGCTGGCTCATCCAGACAGATGAATACACCGAGGATACGGATGCTTTCGGATACAAGTACTGGGGTGATGATCCCACGCTGCAAGGCTTGAGTTTCGGCGGCGGAATGATGCGCAAGGTCGCCGGGCGCACGAGCAGTTTCAACTACGCATACCGGAACAAGGGCCGTCTGAGCGCGGATAATTTCTTCACGGTGAGCCTGGGTTTTTAG
>JAJFUG010000147.1 GCA_021372515.1 bacterium | reverse complement strand
GGCCTGGAGCTGGTGGACCTGCGACAGGGCCTGGCCCTGCGCACGCTGGAGGACCCGCTGCACCTGGGCGAGCCGGAGGCGGACAGCCACGGCCACGCCGCCGGGGAGCCGGACCCGCATTTCTGGCTCGACCCGAGCCTGATGCGCGTTGCGGCGGGAACGATCTGCGAGGCCCTTTGCCGGGTGCGGCCCGAAAGCACCGAACTGTTCCGGAACAACCTGGCGCAGGTGCAGAGCGACCTGGAAGCCCTGGACAGCCGTCTGGAGCGGAGGCTCGAGCCCTACCGCGGGCGGACATTCTACGTGTTCCACCCGGCATTCGGCTATTTCGCCGCGCGCTACGGTCTGACCCAGGCTGCGGTGGAGGCCGGCGGGCATGAGCCCTCGGCGCGGGAGCTGGCCCGCCTGGTCGACCGTCTGCGCGCCGACAGGGCCGGGACCCTGTTCATCCAGCGCCAATTCGCCCTGAGCGCCGCGGCCAGCCTCCAGCACAGCCTGGGCCTGCGCCTGGTGGTCCTCGATCCCCAGCCCGCCGACTACCTGTCCGGGCTGGATGAGATCGGCCGCCAGGTCGCCGACTCGTTCGAGGCCGCCTCGGGGATGAACTAATACTTAAAAGCAATACAGGTCCACGAAGGACACGAAGGAACACTAAGAATTACATGATAATCGCCTTTGATTTCGTGCCCCCTTCGTGTCTCTTAGTGGATAAATCTATTTTCGGGGCGGGGTGGATTGCTCTTAATAGCAACCGCATAAGGAGTGAAAACACTTTCATGGACAATCCGGTCATAGAACTGCGCGGTGTGGAGTTCTCGTACAACGGGGCTCCGGTGCTGAGCGGGGTGGATTTTGACATCCGGCCGCGCGATTTCGCCTGCGTGGTGGGCCCCAACGGCGGGGGCAAGACCACCCTGGTGCGGCTGATCCTGGGCCTGCTGAGGCCCGGCCGCGGCACGGTGAAAGTGTTCGGCGGGCCGCCGGACAGCGCCAGCCACCGTCTGGGCTACCTGCCCCAGGGACCGCGTTTCGACCCGCGTTTCCCGGTCAGCGTGCTGGATGTGGTGCGCCTGGGCACTCTGGCCCGGGGCGCGATCCCCCGTGCGGGGGGCCGCCGTGAGCGCGAATCCGCCGAGGCGGCCCTGCGCGAGGTGAGCCTCTGGGAGCGCCGTCTCAGTCCGTTCAGCGAGCTCTCCGGCGGCCAGCGCCAGCGGGCGCTGATCGCGCGCGCCCTGGCCTGCGAGCCCGAGCTTCTGCTGCTGGATGAGCCGACCGCGGGCCTCGACCTCAAGGCCGAGCATGAAATCTACGACCTGTTGCGCCGCCTGAACGAGCGCCTGACAATCCTGATGGTCTCGCACGACCTGTTCTTTGTCTCGCGCTTCGTCAACCGCGTGATCTGCGTCAAGGACCACGTGCACGTGCACCAGACCGGCGAGATCACGGACAGCATGATCCGCTCCCTGTACGGGGCCGACATGCGCCTGGTCCGTCACACCGGGGAGGACACGCTCTGATGGCAGCGTTCCTGGCCGACCTTCCGCGCTACGATTTCCTGCTCTTCGCCCTGGCCGCGGGCGCCCTGGCGAGCGTGGCCTGTGGCGTGACCGGGGCTTATGTGGTGACGCGGCGGATCAGCTACATCGCGGGCGGGATCGCGCACACGGTGTTAGGCGGGATCGGTGCGGCGCGCTACCTGGCCGCGGTGCACGGCTGGACCTGGCTGCGGCCCATGCACGCCGCGGTGGTCACGGCCCTGGCCTCGGCGATAATCATCGGGCTGGCCGGCCTCCGGGCGCGCGAGCGCGAGGACACGGTGATCGGCGCGCTCTGGGCGGTGGGGATGGCGGCCGGGGTGCTGTTCATCTCGCGCACGCCGGGGTATAATGCAGACCTGATGAGCTACCTGTTCGGCAACGTGCTGCTGGTGAACGCGGCCGATCTGTGGCTGCTGGCGGGGCTGGACGCCGTGGTGCTTATTCTTGTCCTGCTCTACTACCGTCAGTTTCTGGCCGTGTGTTTCGACCCGGAGTTCGCCCGTCTGCGCGGGGTGCCGGTGGAGGCGTTCTACCTTCTGCTGCTGTGCCTGGTGGCGTTGACCGTGGTGCTGCTGATACCGGTGGTGGGGGTGGTGCTGGTGCTGGCTTTGGTCACTCTTCCGGCGGCGATTGCGGGACGGTTCACGCGGAGCCTGTGGGGTATGATGTTAGCCGGGGCGGGGCTGTCGCTCCTGTTCACCACGGCCGGTCTGGCCCTGAGCTACGGCCCGGGCCTTCCCCCCGGCGCGACAACGATAGTCCTGGCCGGGGGGGTGTACCTGGGGGTGATGGTGGGGAAAAGAAATAAGAGTTAAGAGGCTTGTTGCTCTTTAAGGTCATTTTCGGAAAAGAATCCAAATGCACATGCTCCTAACATCCTTTGCTTTTCTATAGACCACTTCCCAACTTCCTTTGACGTTTCTTCCATATAATCAATTATTTCTTTTTCCTCAACATCCCATTCCAAGTTTGAATCATCACTTCTTGGAGTCATCTTTCAGCTCCTTTCTATGCATGTTAAACTGGTTTATAGCCAGCTTTTCCATATCTAAATAGGACAAAGGAAGGCTTTTTGTTCTCAGTACAGCGTTTGCTCTTTTCCATACGATCTTTTTGCCATCAGTTTCTTTTCTTTGTAACGGATAACCCGAACTAAGTTGCATAGAGAAAAAATCAAAAAATCTTCTCGGCCCTACACCAACGAAAGGTTCGAATGAGACTTTTTTCTCGGCATTTACTTCAGAAGAAGGTGGAGTAATATTTACTGAATCAGGATACATTTCTTCGGTCTTGCTTTTTGGATATGGTTCAACATAGACAACTTTTGTAATTCCTGCTGCAACTATATGTTTTGCGCAGTTGTGACAGGGAAAAGTGGTACAGTATAATACACCGTCTTGACTATTATTATTACTTCTGGAACAAGAAAGCAAGGCTTCCATTTCTGCATGCACAACTCTGCCATATTCAGTTATATCCTGGATTTTGCTTTCATTTAGCACGTTTTTCAGTATTTTATTTGTTTTTGTATCGAATTTACACTTAGATATAATCTCATTAATCATAATGTCCTTGTTTATTTTATTAGAGTCGTATCCCACTTTATAATCTCGCCCATCGGGATCATCTCCTGTCCAATATAACCCACCTCCAAATGCGGGAGCGTCATTTGCTCCCATTGCGATTATTTGTCTTTTTTTTGCTATTACTGCTCCAACCTGCCTTGATAAATCAGCAGATCGTAACGCTGCTGAGAATGCCATAAACATTGCAAATTCATCAAAAGTTGGAGTCTGGAATGGGTCACCGAATAGAATATCCAGAATTCTCCAAAGATTAGATTTCATTTTACTTTCATCGTCGAAGGGTATAAAAAAGTCTGAACGATGGAAAGTATCACTGGTTCCCTGACCAAACAGGATGTTTTCTTCCGCGTCTCTTTTGATTAATTTTTCGGCCTCTTCCTGACTCATTCCTTGCTCATCACATAAGCATTTTTTCCTAATCTCTTTATCTGAGTACACTCCTAACAAATAAAAACTGTCTGAATAAATCTCCCGCAGCTTGGCAACTTCTTCTGGTCTTTTCAATGAATTGATAATAAAGGCCATTCTCTTTTCGTGTGGATGCTTTTTCCTTTCTGAACCAATTAGTACGGCTGACCCAAGAGCAAAGATAGCATTGTTATTAGAAAATGTTCTTGCTTCATTTCCTGCGGTCATTAAAGTGTTAATTCTATCATAAGAATTTTGAAAATCACTATCCTT
Source organism: bacterium (assembly GCA_021372515.1). Lineage (NCBI taxonomy): Bacteria > bacterium. The sequence goes on along the minus strand of JAJFUG010000147.1, from coordinate 12,482 downwards.
TGGAACTTTGATCAACAGAGGAATAAGTTGCTTCGAAATTCTTATTTCAGCCGATTTATATCCAAAAAACTCTAAACGTTTCTTTATTTGTTCTGCAACAACCACAAGCCTAGTACCAACAGCACCAACCAGACCTATTATAAGATCTGAATCTACATAACTCTTTAACAGAGTGTCTTGCTGTTTTTTCATAGGGGAGAGGGAGAGTTTGGTTTAGGGAAAATGTTGGTCTGGGTTATTTTAAACTAACCTAATAAATAATCAACAAAAATCTCTACCGCCTCCCCTTCACCGCCCTTCTATTGCTGTCCACCCAGGCGCCCCAGAACACGAACAGCCAGATACCCAGCGCGCTGTAGGCCAGGGTCGGCACATCCGGCGGGGGCGGCCCGAAATAGTTGGCTACCTGTATCCCAAGCAGGGCAAGCGCCAGGGCCCAGAGCGGCCAAGTCCCCCGGCGGTTCTCGGGTCGGGTCGCGCTGGTGTAGACCCACAGGCCCAGCAGAAAAAGCCCCACCTCGGCCGCAAGCGAGCCGGCGAGCGAGTTCCACAGACCCAGGCCGTAGCGCCGCGGGTCGCCGGGGGCCAGGGGAAGGTCCGGGCGGTGGGTGACAAAATCGAGCAGCCAGTGGCTGGCCAGGACCAGGCCCAGCACCACGCCCGTGCCCAGGGAGCGGCGGAAAATCCAGTACAGCAGCGCCAGGGCCGCGGCCCAGACCAGCACCGGAAACAGCCCGTGGCTCCAGGGATAGTTCACAAAATCGAGCGGGCAGACCACGGTGATCCCGGGCGCGATCCGCACCCCCTCCACTCCGCTCAGCAGAAGGATGGGCCAGAGAAGGTCCAGCGCCTGGGCCGCGAAAAACAGCGTGCCCAGGGAGGCTTTGGGCGCGGCGCGCTTGGCCAGAAGGCCCACGCCGAAATGTCCGATGAACATGTTTCTTCCCTTGCAGATTGGTTATCTGGGCACGGTGCAGCGTGCCCCGGCATCAAACAGCGCCTGCCTGCCAGAAACCTCCCCTGCAAATATAACCCCGCGCCCGGCAGAGTACAACCGGACGCGGGGGGTTCTATTCTCCGTCCGCCTCTCAGGCGGTGCGGATCAGGTTCTGCAGGTAATCCTTCGAGGCGAGGATGTCGCGGGTCTGCTCCTCGCCCTCGATCTCGCGCTCGATGGTGATATGACCCTTGAACCCCAGTTTCTTGAGCTTGCGGATCACGGCCGGGAAATCGACCCAGCCCTGGCCGATCGGTGTCTCCTCGCCCAGGTCGCGCGGTCCGGTCGGGTAGGTCCCATCCTTGGCGTGCAGCGACTGCACGTGCGGACCCAGCACCTCGAGGCCGTCCACCGGGTTGGCCTTGCCGTAGAGGATCAGGTTAGCCGTGTCGTAGTTGACCCCCAGGTTGTCCGTGCCGATATCGGTAATCGCGCGCAGAAGGGTGACCGGGGTCTCCTGGCCGGTCTCGAAACGGACCAGGATGCCATGGCCCTTGGCATAGCTGGCCACCTCGTGGACCGCGCTGATGAACTCGCCATAGAGCGGATCGTTGGGGTCCTCGGGGATAAACCCGAAATGCGAGTTGATCGCCGGTATCCCGGCCTCGACACAGAAATCCACCGCCTGTTTCAGGCGCGCCATGCGCTCGGCTCGGTGGGTGCGCGGCACCAGGCCGATAGTGCGCGGACCCTCGTAGAAATTCCAGCGTGTTTCGCCGGGCCCATTGCTGATCACGGCGGTGGGCGAGACCCCGGCCGCGGCCAGGGCCTTTTTCACCCGCTGGGCGTGCTCGACCGAAAAATTCTTCAACCCCAGCTCACAGGTGCTGAATCCCAGCTTTTTTACCCTCTCCAGACCCTTTTCCGGGTCATCCGCCTCGATGATGATCCCGAGCTGCATGTCGGCCGAGGCATCCCGCCCCGGCTCCGCAGAGCCTTGCCCCGGTTTTTCAGCGGCGGCCGAAAGTCCGGTGGCCGACACCGCTGCCGCCAGCGAGGCCGAGCGGATGAAATCCCGTCTTCCCAGAGTGCTCATTCCTTGCTCCTCATTGGTTTTTACTTGTCGAACTGGCGCAGGTCGAGGGCCGGCTCGAAACAGTCATCCGAGGCCGCCACCTCGTCCCAGGTAACCCTGCGACCCCAGTAGGCCGCGGTGCGGCCGAGAATGGCCGACATGGCCGTGTCGGCGCCGGCCTGGCCCTCGTTGATCAGCTTGCCGCTGGTGATACTGCCGATGAAAGCTTTCTGCTTGTTGGGGTCGGCATCCTCCAGGGCCGAGGTGAACCGCCCGGCGGCCTTATCCTGCGCGCTCTCGGTGGCGCCGCCCCGGCTGGCCCCGCTGTCCCATTCCTGGGCCCCTTTGATGAACACCCCGCCGCTGTAGTGCGCCTCGGCGATACCCTTGGTGCCGAAGAATTTCTCGGCCACATCGCCATAGGCCGGATCGAGCTGGGTCGAGTGGAAATTCACGTGCGCCCCGCAGGGATACTCGAAATTCACCTGATAGTGGCTCCAGGCATCGCCCTTGTCGTCACGGCCCGCGCGGCCGCCCACTCCGCTGGCCGCCACCGGGTGCTGGCCCAGGATCCAGTTGCAGATATCGACCACGTGGATGCCCTGCTCGACCAGGATATCGCCCGACAGGTCGCGGAACCAGAACCAGCAGCGCAGACGGTTCTCATCCCAGGAGCGGTCGGCGCGCCAGTCGAGCTCCGGCTCGCCCGAGAAATAGTAGGCCTGCACGCTCACGATATCGCCGATCAGGCCCTCGTTGATTTTCTGCCGCAGCTCGACATATGGCGTGGCGTGACGGATCTGGAAACCCACGGCCAGGGAGCAGCGCCCGTTGGCGCGGTCGGCGGCGCGCAGGAAACGGTTCACGCCCTTGACATCCACACCCACCGGCTTTTCGCAGTAGGTGTGCTTGCCCGCCTCCACCGCGGCCTCCATGTGCAGGGGGTGGAACACGGCCGGGGTGGTCACCAGCACGGCGTCCACGTCCTTGCACTCGATCAGGCGCAGATAGGCCTCGGAGCCGGAAAACAGGTTCTTGGGCGAAATCTCGGCGTAGCCTTTCCCGCGGTTGGCCTGGTTGAAATTCTTCTGCCCGTCGGCCAGCTTGTCGCGCATAAGGTCGGCCAGGGCGGTCACGCGCGCCCCGGCGTTGGTCACCAGGCCGCTGCCCACGTTGGTCCCGCGGTTGCCGCAGCCGATAACCCCCAGCCCCACGCTGGAGTTGGCCGCGGTGCCGAAAACGATCTCAGGCCGCAGGATGGTGAAAGCGGCCGAGGCCGCGGCGGCGGATTTGAGGAATGTTCTGCGGTCGGGCTGCCTGGACATCTTTCCTCCTGTAGAATGATTGATTGAAAAACTCCGCACCCTGCATCACACACGCACAGCATATTAAAGTCGCGGGCCGGGCCGCGCAACGGAATCGTGGACCGGGACCCGATTTTTCTGAAATCCTGGGCCGGAAAAAGCCCATGAATATCTTGCTCTTGCCCGAAGCCTGCGGTAATATGTCGATAATCGGGCCAAGCCCGGTAACGATCCGCCATCCTGTTATCCGCCCGGTGCTTGTAAAAACGGGCGTGGCAGAGGCGGATCGACCTGAATGCGCATGCGGGGGAGAAAGTACCAACGGTGTCGGGAGGCGCAGCGGGAGAGAAACATCGCACTCTGACCTACCTATTATATAAAACTCAAGCGCTTTGTTCCAGCCTTTTTTTCAATCCGCACCGTCACAGCACAGCCGAGGCAGCCAGGCAGAAATTCAACGCAAACCAGGTGGAGGAGGGGTGAGATGAAAGCCAGCGCTCTCAGCACCGCCGCGATGCTCGCTGCCGCGGCCCTGTTTTCCATGACCGCGCCGTCTGTGAGCCTGCGGGCCGCGGAACCCGCACCGTTAGGGGAAATGACTGTCCACGTGATCCCGCAGGCCCATATCGACCTGGCCTGGTGGTGGCGCTACTGGCCGCACACGGTCAAGGTGGTGGTCACGCACACGCTCGAGACCGCGTTCGACAACATGGACAAGTACCCGGACTACACATTCGCTTTCCTGCAGGCGCCGGCCATCGAGCCGCTGGAGGAGCTGTACCCCGGACTGTTCTACAAGCTGCACTACTATCAGCACGTGACCAGCGAGCTGGGCGAGCGGATCTGGAACCCCCAGGCGCAGGGGGACGGCCGCCTGGAGATAGCCAGCACCGCCTGGGACGAGTTCGACGGCTGCCTGCCCTGCGGCGAGTCGGTGGTGCGCCAACTGATGTACGGCAAGCGCTATTTCAAGGACCATTTCGGGGTGGACGTGAAAACGGTCTGGTGCGTGGATGCCTGGACCCACCCCTGGACCTACCCTCAGATTTTCAAGAAATGCGGTATCGAAAATTATTTCTTCACCCGCGGCGGCATCCCGAACGATGAAAAGATGTTCTGGTGGGAGGGCCCGGACGGCTCGCGGGTGCTGACCGTTCGCATGCGCTATCCGGACGGTATCCTGCCCTCGCGCCAGGAGCTGGACAGCCAGCTCACCGAGCTGTGGGAGCGCTACGGGGTGCGCGACCTGATCACCCTGATCGGGGTGGGCAACCACGGCGGCGGCGCCCTGCGGGCGGATGTGGAGAAGATGAAAGCGGTCATGCAGGAGCGGGAAACGGGCGTTGGCGCTAAGCCGGCCGCGGTGAAATTCAGCAAGCCTTCGTCTTTCGAAAAGGCCCTGAAAGAGCGCCCGGGGCGCTATCCGGTGTTCGCGGGCGAGATCACCCCCACGATCCGCGGGGCCTACACCACCGCGGGCGAGATCAAGACCGGCAACCGCCGCAGCGAGTGCCTCCTTCTGTCTCAGGAAAAATTCTCCGCCCTGGCCTGGAAAATGGGGGCCCTCGAGCATTACCCCCAGGGTGACATTTTCGATTCCTGGAAGAAGGTGATGCTCAACCAGTTCCACGACACGATCAGCGGCACCGACATCCCGCCGGCCCAGGCGGATGCCCTTCAGCTCTACCGCGAGGTGCTCACTGGGGGCCAGGAGCACCTGGAGCGCGCCCTGGGAGCCATTGCCGCGCAGGTGGACACCCGCGGCGAGGGAGTGCCCCTGCTGGTGTTCAACCCGCTGGCCTGGCGGCGCAGCGGGCCGGTGGAGATGAGCCTCGAGCTGGACGCGCCGGTCGGGTCCCTGCGCCTGAACGGACCGAAAGGAGAGGATGTCCCGGTCCAGATCACCGCGCGGCAGGACCGGGAGGGCGCCCACCGGGTGAGTTTCGTGTTCCTGGCCCGGGAGGTCCCCTCGCTGGGCTACAGCCTGTACCGGGCGTTCCCGGATGAGGCCGGGGCGCAGTCCGAGGCGGTGGAGCTCAAAGCCACGCCCCAGACTCTGGAGAACAGTTTCCTGCGCCTGAGCCTCAACCCGGCCACCGGCAACCTGAAAAGCGTCTACGACAAGGCCGCCGGCCGCGAGGTCCTCTCGGGCGGAGAGGGCAACCGGATCCAGATCATACAGGATTTCGGCGACTCCGAGGGTTTTCTGGACAACCGGGACCTCGACCACGAGCACCTTCACGCCTGGGACGGCCCGTCATGGGACACCGAGCCGGACCCGGAAATCAAGCTGATCGAGAGCGGCCCGGTGCGCGCCGTGCTGAGGGTGAAACAGAAATACGGCCTGGCCCGTCTGACCCAGGACATAATCCTCTACGCCGGGAGCGCTCAGGCCGATTTCAGGCTTGTCCTGGACTGGGAGGGCCGCAATAAGATGGTCAAGGTGGCGTTCCCGCTGAACGTGAAAACCGGCGAGGCCGCCTACGAGATCCCCTACGGCACGATCACCCGGGCCAACCTGGGTCAGGAGCAGGCCGCCCAGCAGTGGGCCGACCTGTCGGCGGACGGCTACGGCGCGAGCCTGGTCAACGACAACCGCTACGGCTACGACATCCGGGGCGGCGTGGTCCGCCTGAGCGTGCTGCGCAGCCCGGACCACCCCTCGTTCGTGACCGATGAGGCCGGAGTGCACGCGGTGGGCTACGCCCTTTACCCGCACCGCGGCGACTGGAGAGAGGCCGGCACAGTGAAACGGGGCTACGAACTCAACAACCCCCTGCTCTGCCGGGCCGAGAGCGTGCACTTCGGCGAGCTGCCCGCGACGCAGTCGTTCCTCAGCCTGGAGCCGGAGAATGTCGTATTGACCGTGCTGAAAAAGGCCGAGGACTCGGACGACCTGGTGCTGCGGCTCTACGAGAGCGCCGGTAAAGCCTGCACGGCCCGCCTGAGCCTGGCCCGCCCGTTCGATGCGGTCTACCGGACCGACCTGCTGGAGAACAGCCTCGAGGCCCTGCCGCACGATAGCCACAGTTTTGAGGCCAAGGTGGGGGCCTGGTCGATCGAGAGTTTCCGCCTGCTCAACGACCCGCAGTAGAACCCGCACTGCCGGTGCGGGACCGACAATGGAGCGGGGGGCGCACGGTGCGTCCCCCGCGTTTCGTTCCGGACTCGCTCCCCCGACTCCCCGGCAAACCAGCCCCTTTCCGATTTCTCACGATAATCACCAGCCTCGGGCACGAAGATTGCTAATCCACTGTCGGGCGCAAAGCGCCACGCATTACGTATCGCGGCTCCTCAATGGCGGTTGCGCCGGGCCCGGCGAGTTCAGGGCTGAGTGAGAAAGAAAAGAAAACTCTCCAACACTCTTCGGCTTAAGCAGGAAAAAATTGCCGGGCCCGAACCAGACAAACGGAGATTCTCATTACCCATGTACCTGAAAGTGAAAAAAATTGCCTGGGCCATCTCGCTGGTCCTTTCGCTTGTGATCCTTTTTACCCGTTGCCAGCACACTCCGGCCGCCCCCCCGGAGATCAACGACCTGGCGATCAGCGGAAAGGTGACCCGCGCGGGCAGCGGAGCGAAAGGGGTCGAACTCCGTCTTACCGGCGATGACAGCACCTCCGTGCTCACCGACAGCACCGGCGCCTACAAATTCACCAATCTGGGCAGCGGACTGTACCGGGTGGTCCCGCTCCGGAGCGGCTTCACTTTCAACCCCGGCTCGCACAACCTGGAGCTGACAACCACGGCGGCCGCGGGCCAGGATTTCGTGATGCTCGCGACCGGCGCGCAGCTTGTACTGCTGAACAAGAGCCTGGATTTCGGCCCGCTGTTCATCGGCAACAGCAAAACGATCAACCTGGTCCTGAGCAACCTGGGCAGCGCCACCTTGACCGTCTCCCAGCTCACCTTTTCGAGCGGGCTTTTCACCTCCACGGTCACGTCCATTAGCCTCGACCCAGACAGCCTGGCCTATATCCCGATCCTGTTCACTCCGGTCGCGGCCGGCACTTTCAACGCCACGCTGACCATCACCAGCAGCGACAGTGTCAACCCCACTCTCGTGGTGAACCTGAGCGGTTCGGCCTCGGTGCGCGGAAAGGCCAATATCGAGGCCAAGCCCACCAGCCTTAGTTTCGGCCCGGTGCGATCCGGTAACAGCGCCAACCAGAAACTGACCCTCAACAATACCGGCACCGATACCCTGAAAATCCTGTCCATGGTCTCGAGCGACAGCGCTTTCAAGTTCAACCAGACCCAGGCCAGCCTGCCGCCGGGCGTGGGTTTCGAGATGATCGTGACTTTCTGGCCGGAGGACACACTCCAGCATAACGCCCAGCTCACCGTGACCAGCAACGCCGCCAACGCGCCCTCGCTCGCCGTGCCGATGACCGGCAGCGGATTCACCAACCAGCTCTCCGGCATCCAGGTCTCCCCAACGAGCCTGGATTTCGGGCGGGTGTTCCTGGACAGCACCGTGTTCAAGACTCTGACCATCACGAACACGGGGCGCGACACCCTCATCATAACGGCGTTCCAGTTCGGCAACGCCCTGTTCAGCTCGCAGTTCAGCGGGGATTTGCTGGCCCCGGGGCAGTCACGCGGCTACACGGTGATATTCAAGACCGCCGGGTTGGGGACAGTGCAATCGCAGCTCACCATCTACAACAGCGACCCGCTCCAGACACGGCTGCAGGTGCCGCTCAAGGCCAACGTGACCACCACTCCGCCCACCGAAATCCGGATCAATCCCGACAGCCTGCAATTCGGGCAGGTGCAGAGCAGCAAGAGCCTGCGCAAATGGATCTACGTGGTCAACCCGACTGCGATCACCCTCACGGTCTCGCAGCTTAGCGCCAGCCCCAGCGTGTTCAGAGTGGTGAACAGCGTGTACAACATAGCCTCGCACGATTCGACCCGTATCGAGGTGGAGTTCGCCCCGAACGCCGTGGGCCCGGTGAGCGGTGTGCTTCAGATGAGCACAAACGTTCTGGGACGCGACTCGGTGCAAGTGCCGCTGAGCGGCGAGGGCACGGTGCCGCCCCTGCCCGCGATGCAAATCAGCCAGAGCGCGCTCGATTTCGGCTCCGTGGTCCTGGGCAGCTCCTCCAGCTATCCCCTGACTTTCACCAACGCGGGTGTGGGAGAACTCTCTATCACCTCTCTGTCTGCCGCCCCGAGTGCGTTCTCTGTCAGCTCCCCCAACCTGAAAGTGACGGCCGGGAATTCAGGGAATGTCCAGGTGGTATTCTCCCCGACCAGCCTCGGGTTGATCCAGGGCACCCTGACCGTGGTCAGCAACGACCCGACCAATCCCAGTCTGACTGTCAAGCTGACCGGCGCCGCAGTGGACACCACCTCCAAGGTGGCCCTGATGACCCTGTCCACGCGCTTCCTCGACCTGGGCTCATCGCTGTTGCAGCTTTCCACGAGCCGCACTTTCGTGATCGGCAACCTGGGCAAGGACACCCTGCGGGTGACCGGGATCAACCCCGTGCGCTCGGAATACAAGGCCCTGCCCAACAAGGTGAATGTCGCGCCCGGCGGGCAGCAGACCATCATCGTCACGTTCACGCCGCTGATCGCCGACACGGCCAACTCGGCGGTGGTGATCCTCTCCAACGACCAGCTCCGTCCGGTCGACTCGCTGAACGTGACCGGCGTGGGCCTCAACCCCGACTCCAGCGTGGTGACCACCCACGAGGTCTTCATCCCCGGCGGCTTGTTCGACATGGGCAAGGCCGGAGAGTTCGAGCCGGTGCGGCGGATCACCCTGACAAGTTTCTACATGGACGCCTACGAGGTGACGAACCAGGAGTACAAGCAGTTTGTCGACGCCGGGGGCTACGACAACCAGGCATTCTGGACCGCCGAGGGCTGGCAGTGGCGCCAGACCAGCAACGAGCAGAATTTCAAGACCGATGACCCCAAGCCCATGTACTGGGGCTCCGGCAGCGCCCCCTGGGAGAGCGATCCCTACTCCAACCAGCCCAACTCGCCCGTGATCGGGGTGAACTGGTTCGAGGCCTCTGCCTATGCCAAGTACCGCGCCAAGACACTTCCCTCCGAGGCCCAGTGGGAATATGTCACACGCGGCCAGGCCGGACGGGTCTACCCCTGGGGCGACAACTGGGACGGCAGCCGGGCCAACCACGGCCAGAGCCACAGCCCGTATTTCGACGAGTCGGACGGTTACCGCTACTGCTCCCCGATCGGCTCTTTCCCGTCCGGCAACAGCCCGGAAGGCGTGAACAACCTGGTCGGCAACGTGATGGAGTGGATCAACGACTGGAACGGCGACTACAACCCGGAACAGACTTTCAACCCCACCGGCAACCCAACCGGCACCGAAAAAGTCATCCGCGGCGGTTCCTGGCGCGGTTCCACCCTCTTCGCCCGGGGCTTCCACCGAAACCGCAGCCTGCCCAAGCTGCGCTACCCGGATTGCGGCATCCGCCTGGTGCGTAATTTCTGAGCCCGGGCCGCAACCCGTTTCCCCGCCGGAAAGCAAAGGGCCGGGCGGAGCGCTCTGGTTTCGGCGCTCCCCCGGCCCTTCAGCTTTCAAGCCTGTCCCGGCTGCCTCAGAATATCTTGGTGAAAGTCACGGTCACGGCGTTACCCTGCGAGCGGTCGCGCGCCCCGGTCTCAAACAGGGTGCGCAGCGACAGGAACCCCTTGGCCGGCGGGAGGAACACACTCACCTCCGGCCCCAGGGCGAACACCCGGTCGTGCACGCTGGCGTCCCAGTTCATGTCCTTGCCGCTGTCATCGGTGGTCTGCCAGAGACAGTAACCGCTCAGGCCGAGGTCCCAGATCTTGGCCACCGAGCGCGACAGGCCGTACTCGAACAGGAAATCCTGGCCCGGCTTCACCTTCGTATCACCCTTCTCGCTGTTGATCTCGTAGCGTCCCAGGGCGCTCAGGCTCCACAGGCGTCCCTGGTCCAGGTAGGCCGTGGCGCCGAAAGTCAGCATGGTGGTCCAGAAATCCATCCCGGCGCTGGCCGGCTCGGTCTTGTCGTACTTGCCTGTCGGGGCGTACCAGCCCAGACCCAGCCCGACATCGTAGCGCGGGCCGTGCCAGGAGAGGGTCGATTCGAAGAATATGTCACCCAGCGAGAACTGGCTGTCATCCACGCCCAGCGCGCCGATCTTGATATCCGTGCTCACCAGCGGAATGATCGCGTCCACCCCGAAGAACCCACCCAGCACTTTCTTGTCCGTCATCCAGATGAAACGGTTGGCCGTGGCGAACACGCTGACATCAAAATTCACCGGCAGCTCATCGCCGTTGCCGTCGCGCAGTGAGCTGGAGTTGTAGAAAATGTTGTAGCTGCGCCAGTAGACTCCGGGCGGGGGAAGGCTGGCGGCCTTGATCCCCTCGACCCCGGGCACGTAATGGCCCTTTTCACCGGCCAGAAGGCTACCGGAAAAGACGGTGAGCGCCAGGACTGCCAGAAGGACCATCAGGGCAAGCTTTCTGTAGCTCTGGTTCATGCGACACTCCGTTGCGACTGGTTTATCGAAAGCGCCGGGTGTTTCCGGCGCGGTGGCCCCAGGTAGCGGTAATTCCTGCCGTAAAACAAAATTATACTACTTTAACGGTGTTGCAGTCAACAGTCGGCGGGCTTTCGGAGGGCTTTCATTGCGGCCGAAGGGCGGTTTACGTTAGTTTTGAAATTGAATGTCGTACTGTTTCCATCTTTCAACGAAGGGAGTATGGCTATGACCGGCGTGTCGCTGGCTATTCTGGGGGCCGGTGTGCTGGTGGGCCTGGCCGCCTCGTTCACCGGCCTGGGCGGGGGTTTCCTGATGGTGCCGATCCTGCTCTATCTGGGGTTCAGCGCGCAGAAAGCGGTGGGGACCTCGTTCCTGGGGATATTGATCATCTCGATCTCGGCCCTGGCGGCGCACAACAAGCTGGCGAATGTGGACTGGCGCTACGGGTTGCTGCTGGGCCTGGGCGGTGTGATCGGGGCGCAGGTGGGGGCGCGCCTGGTGGAGCGTATCTCCACCGGGACGTTCAAGAGCGTGTTCGCCTTTGTCCTGGCCGGCCTGGCGCTCTACCTTTGGCTGAAAAAATAGGGCCCTCCGGCCAAACTCTTTATCTTAACCTAAACGACAGGACCACAACTATGACCGGGAAATCCAAACCCAACCGGCGGTTTCTACCCAAGGGATTGCTCGTGCTGCACGAGGACGACGATATCCTGGTGGTGGACAAGCCCGCCGGCATGCTGACAATGGGCACGCAAAAGGAAAAGACCCGCACAGTCTACTACGCCCTGACCGACTATGTCCGCAAGGGGATCGCCTGGTCGCGCGACCGGGTGTTCATCGTGCACCGCCTGGACCGTGACACCTCGGGCCTGCTCGTGTTCGCCCGGAACATGAAAGCCAAGACCGCCCTGCAGGGCAACTGGCGCCAGACACACAAGAAATACCTGGCCATCGTGCATGGGCGCTGCGAGAAAGAGCAGGACACGATCACCAGCTACCTGGCCGAAAACACGGCCGGGGTGGTCTACTCGACCGATGACGCCGCCAAGGGCAAGCTCTCGCACACCGGCTACCGGGTGCTGCGCCTGGGACGGGACCATTCGCTGCTCGAGGTGGACCCGCAGACCGGGCGGAAGAACCAGATTCGGGTGCACCTGGCCGATATCGGCCACCCGGTGGTGGGTGACTCCAAGTACGGCCTGCCGGACAAATCGCACAAGCGCCTGGCCCTGCACGCCGCCGCGCTCAGTTTCCGTCACCCGGTAAGCGGCAAGACACTCTCTTTCGAGACCCCGGCGCCGGAGTATTTCGAAAGCCTGCTCGGCGCGCCGGCCCGGAAAGACGGGCGCCAGGGGATATCGGTCAGCCTGGAGACCGAGAGGCCGGAAAGCCCGCGTCCCGAGCCTCAAGACAAGCCGCAGCCGGGAAGAGGAAAGCCGGAGGGGAAAAAGACTCGCCCGGCGGGCCATACGCCGTCCCGGATCCCGCGCGGGAAAGCCGAGCCCGGCGGCGATCAGGGGTACAAGCGCTTCTATCGTGCGGAAAAGACAGAACAGCCTTGGACTGAGACTGACAACAAGCCGCGCCCGGGAAGAGGAAAGCCGGAAGGGACTAAGACTCGCTCAGCGGGCCGGTCGCCAGCCCAGGACACGCGCGGGAAAGCCGAG
>JAJFUG010000146.1 GCA_021372515.1 bacterium | reverse complement strand
GGCTACCGTGAGGTGCGCGCACCGGGCATGGAGGCGGCCCGCCGTGCGGTGGGGCTGCTGCTCAGGAGCGGGGCACAGCCGGAGCCGGAGATGGAAAAAGGAGACACGAACGGCAACGGGGCAAACGGTGCAGTGGCGGGTTTCGGCTGGAGCCGGATCGGGCCGGCCTCGCGGCTGCTCAGCAAGCACAGGCTGGTGGAGAAAGGCTGAAGATGGCGTGCCTCCACCTTTTTCAAAGAGGGATCGAGGCAGCAATGTCCGGTTAGGGAGTTGCAGTGAGAAGCCGAAAGACCCTTTTCTGCTTTGGTTTCGGCCAAAGCAGAAAAGCCAGCGGGGGCGGCTTGCCTCGTCCCAACCGCGCCACTATTTCTGACTATCGAGTTCGCAAAGCATCGATTCCGCTGCCGCGTTGCAGCGGCGGCGCTGCCGCGAATCGCCGCCGGACAGTACGGCAATTTGAGCCCTGGCCGTTTTACGCTCGATAACACGCTGCCCTGGCGGGAGGCTCAGACAGGTGCGGCCCCCAAAGGCAACAGCGGCGGCCTGTCAGCCGCGCGGGGCTTGGCTTTGACCCAGGATCGAATCATTCCGATACGAACACTGTGTTCGCCCAAGACATTCTATGCAAAAACCTAACCGGACAAAGCTGGGACCGAGGGGGATTCGATCGAAATAAAAATGGCACGGCGCGCCGTGCCCCTGCATCTGTAACATCCTCACTGTGTTTTTCATCCCCCCGCGGCCCGCAGGGCCGCCGGGAGGCCGTATGTCCGAGCCTCGCCGGAGGAGCGGAGTAGCCGCCCCGTGCACACCGAAACCAGGAGCGTAGCCGCAGGCCCGGCGGGCAATCAGCGCCAGCGTCGCCCCGCAGCGTGGGCAGCGTGCAGGAGCCCCGTGCACACCGACGGTTGAAAAGCCCAAAAGGCCCGGGCGAGTTTACGGCCCCCCAATGGCTTCTGGTTCTCTTGGCCGTCACCAAGAGAACGAAAAGCCTTTGCAGCGATTATACAGTTAATCCAGACATAAATGCTGGGCGACATGTATGTCGCCCCTACGACAGGAATGCAGTATGTAGCGGGAAGTGAATAAAAAAAGGGACACGGCGTGCCGTACCCCTTCATTTATCGACATATTTAACCACGCCGGGCGTAGCCGCCCGGCCTCGCCTCAATCACTCGCCCTTGCTCTCGGCCGCCGCGGCCGGCTCATCCTCGATCTTGCGCGCCGGGGCATCCCCCCACAGGCGTTCGAGCTGGTAGAAACGTCGCGCCTCGGGCTGGAACACGTGCACCACGTAGTCGAAATAATCCAGCAGCACCCAGCGTCCGTTCTCCATGCCCTCCACGTGGTTCGGCCGGCTGTTGAAACGCTTCTCCACCTCGTCGATCACGAACTCGGCCACCGAGCGTACGTGGATATCGGTATACCCCTCACACACCACGAAAAAGTCCGCCAGGTCCGAAACTTTCCTCAGGTCCAGAATCTGCACGTCCTCAGCCTTTTTCCCCAGGCAGCAGCGCCCGGCGAACAGGGCCTGCTCCTCGACTTCTTTGTTCGGCTTGCGCGGCCCGGCGGGCCTTTTGGCTCTCGGCATTCAGTCACCTTTCAGGAATCGTAAGTTAACGAGCGGGGCAGGCACGCGCCGCTCAGTCTGCACCTGTCACGCCGCCCCGTGCGCCCCGCCGAAACGGCCGGACTTGACCGCCGGCAGAAGCTCCAGCACGGCGTGACGGACAAAATCGCGTTCATAGAAATCCCGATCCACCACCCAGCCGTTCCAGACCACAATATCCAGGTCGATTGTGCGCGGCCCGTAGCGCGGCCCCTGGCGCAGGCGTCCCAGGCGGTCCTCGATCCCGCGCAGACGGTGCTTTAGCGCCGCGCGCTCCAGCTCGGTCTCGACCAGCACCGCGCCGTTCAGGAAATCGGGCTGGTCGGTGATCCCCAACGGCGCGGTGTGCACGAAAGCGCTCACACTGCGCAGCCACCCCTCACGCCGCAACAGGGCCAGGGCCCGCCGCACGTGGCGCTCGGGCTGGATGTTCGAGCCGACAGAGAGCACCGCGCGGTTCATGGCTGCCTCCGGGCACTCAGCGAGGCCGAGACCGAATCGGCGAAACGCAGGCTGTGTGGCTTGTCCACCTCCACCGTGGCCTCAGTCACCCGCGGCTCCTGCATGACCAGTTCCAGCACTGCGGCGGCCAGGGATTCGAGCATGCGGTAGCTGGTCGCCTCCACCGCGGTGATTATGCGCTTGCTGACTTTTTTGTAATCCACCGCCTCCTCCACCACATCACCCGCCAGCGCCGCGCCGGCCTCGTATTTCAGCTCGACATTCAGCACCACGTCCTGCTTTTTCTCGCGCTCCCAGTCGTTCAGGCCGATCACGCAGCGAAGGCGCAGGTTTTTGATTTTCAGGCTGACCAGCATCAGAGGCTCTCCCCCCCGTCGACGAAGAGCACCTGACCGGTGACATAATCATTCTGCAGCAGGTAGACCACCGCCGAGGTGACCGCCTCCAACGAGCCCACGCAGCCCAGCGGCGCCTTGAGCGCCAGGCGTTCCAGGTACTCGGGGCCCTCACCCTCCGGCGGCAGGATCAGACCCGGCGCCACGGCGTTGACCCGCACTGCCGGGGCGAACTCCACCGCTGCCAGACGGGTCAGCTCGGCCAGGGCTTTCTTGGACAGGGTGTAGGCGGCGTAAATCGACCCGCTGGCCGCGACCCGGGTGTCCAGAAGGTTGATCACCACGCCCGAGGTGCAACTGGCGGCGAAATCGCGGGTGAGCAGGAACGGGGCGATGAAATTCACCTCCAGGTGCTCATCCAGCAGGCTTTCCGTGGTCTCGGCGATCGGCCCGCGGCGGAAGATCGAGGCGTTGTTTACCAGCACGCTCAACTCGGGGAACGCCTTGCGCGCCTTGGAGATCAGGCTGCGGGTCTCGGCGCGGCGGGACAGGTCTGCGCGCAGCAGGCTGCAGCTCACACCCAGGGTGCGCACCTGCTCGGCGGTCCGCTCGGCCTCCTCGCGCGAGCTGCGGTAGTGCAGGGCGATGTCGTAGCCCAGCGCAGCCAGGCTGAGGGCTATCGCCTGCCCGATACGGCGCGCTCCACCGGTCACCAGGGCGGCCCTGCCGCTCGTTTCCATCCGGGATACTCTCCTTTTGCTTGGCGCGGCTTCGCCGGAATATCCAAAAACTCCTTCGTAATTGTAACCCCGGCGGGAGGAATTCTCAAGGGCTTTCGGCCGGAGGCCCTCTGATCGCCGGTCCCCGCGTGGGTCATAAAAAGGGGCCGCCCGACTGATCCGGCCGGAACGGCCCATACGGAATACAAATGCGCCGAGGCTCAGGCTTTGAGGTCCTGGCTCCAGGGGTCGCGGTTCCATTCAAATTGCGCCAGCTCGGCCAGGGCCGCGGGCTTGAACAGCTCCATGCCGGTCACTTTCAGGTTCTGGCGCAACTGCTCGCGGTTTTTCAGCCCCACGATCACCGTGCCGGCATCCGGGTGGCTCAGGGTGAACAGCAACGCCAGGTCGACCAGGCTCAGCTCCGGGTGGCGCTCCGCCTTGAACCGCCGCACCAGTTCCACATGCTCCAGGGTGACTTTCAGGTTGCCGCCGCGGAAATAGTGGCGGCGGAAATCGCCCTTGGCAAAAATTGTCTGCGCGGTGAACTTGCCGGTGAGCGAGCCCTCGTCCAGCGGCACACGGATGATCGTGGCCACGCCGTTACGGCCGCAGGGGGCGAGAACGGATCGCCCGGTGCCCTGCTCGAACAGGTTGTAGATCACCTGCACGCTGTCTATCCGCCCGGCCTCGACCAGGGGGGTGACATCCGCCGGACGCTGCTCGCTGGCCGAGATGCCGTAGGCCAGCAGCTTGCCCTGGCGGCGAAGGTCCTCCAGAGTTTCCTGCCACTCGGTGTACTTGTTGAACCCCGAGGTCCAGGTGTGGAGCTGGATCAGGTCCAAGGTCCCCACTTTCAGGCGTTTCAGCGACAGCTCCACCCGCTCGCGCAGGTAGGCGGAGGGGTAGAAACGCTGGATGTCATCGTAATCCGGGTCCACCCACCAGAGTTTCTTGTCCGCGGGCGGTATCTTGGTGGCCACGTAGACCCGCTGTGCCCCGCTGCCCCGCGCGGCGAGCGTGCGGCCGATCAGTTCCTCGCTGTGCCCGTCGCCGTAAGCCTGGGCCGTGTCGATGAAATTGATCCCCGAATCCAGGGCCTCCTCCAGGGTGCGGAGCGACTCGCTGTCATCGGTGGCGCCCCAGGCGTCCCCGCCGATAGCCCAGGCCCCGAAACTCAGCTCGCTTACTTGCCAGCCCAGGCGTCCGAAAGTTCTGTAACGCATTCTTTGCCCCCATACTTACCGTGAACGAACCTTCCGGGACAGCCGTTCTCAATCCTTTTTTAAAGTACCGGCCGGGGCGCGTGCCTGTCAAGCCGCGGGCCTGTAACGGCCTTGTTGATGAATTTTACACTGAAGGAGCGACTCATATTTCCACTCGGTTTTCCTTCCGCCCTTTCGGTCTTGCCCAGCAATGTCCGGTTAGGGAGTTGCAGTGAGAAGACGAAAGACTCTGTTCTGCTTTGGTTTCGGCCAAAGCAGCAAAGCCAGCGCAGGCCGCAAACTCGTCCAGACCACGCCTCCGCTTCGATCTTAAGTGTTTACGGAGTGTTGATACCGCTCGCGCGATGCAGCGGCGGCGCTGCCGCGAATCGCCGCCGGACAGTACGGCAATTTGAGCCCCGGCCGTTTCACGTTCGATTGCACGCTGCCCTGGCGGGAGGCTCAGACAAGTGCGGCCCCCAAAAGAACTGCGACGGCCTGCGGGCCGTTTGGGACGGAGTGACATCTCTGATCTTATTCGTGCAGGGGCGGACCGCCCACAAAAACACCCCCGTCCGGTGCGGACACCGGCGGGGGTGCGGGATACTCTCTGTCCGGACAGCTCTCAGAACTTGTCCAGGTTGGTGAACTCGCGGTCGGCCAGCCAGTTCTCGGGACGGCTCACGAACTGGATGATGTGTTCGAGGACGAAATAGTGACGGTGCTCCTCCTCGGCCAGGCGCGCCAGGATGTCTTTCTGGGCGGCCTCTTTCACTTCGGCGGCCTTGGCGCGGTAGAAATCCTCGCTCTGCTTCTCCAGCTCCTGGGCGTGCTTGTACAGCTCCACCTGGGCCTTGTCCGGATTGAAAAAGCCCTTGTTGCCGGCGTTCTTCTCGAATACGTTCTTCACGTTCTTCAGGATGTCGGTCGGGGGCAGCTTGGGCGTGCGTCGTTTCATCTCGGAAAGGACCTGCCAGTGGTGCTCCTCCTCATCCGCCAGCATGTTCATGATTGTCGCCAGGCCTTTGTCTCCAGCCTTTGCGGCTATTTCACGGTAGTAGTTTTCCCCATCCTTCTCGAACTTCATCGCAAATTCGAAGATATCCATTTGAAGCCTCCATATATCGTTTGATATTTTTGGGCACGGCTCAATGGTTTAAGATAATCCACGCGGTGAAAGGTGTCAATCCTGACTGGCAGGTTTTCGGGCCGCGTTGCGGCTTGACAGGCGGGGAGGGCGGACTATCTTTAAGCCATGAGTTCCGGAAAATCAAGGCAGTGGAACATATAATACTTTTTCGGCGGTGTAAATGGCTTACAGGGACCAGCGGGAATTTATCATACGCCTGGAACGCGAGGGCGAGCTGCGGCGTATCCGCGAACGGGTCAGCCCGAATCTCGAAATCACCGAGATCGCCACGCGGGTGATGCACGCCGGGGGGCCGGCGCTCCTGTTCGAGAACGTGGAGGGCAGCCACTATCCTCTTTCGATCAACCTCATGGGCAGTGCGCGGCGCATGGCCCTGGCCCTGGGAGTGGAGAATCTGGAGGAAATCGCCGGCCGGATCGAGGGCCTGCTCGACACCCGCGTGCCGGAATCCCTGCTGGGCAAGCTGGCCCTTCTGCCCAAGCTGGCAGAGATGACCAAGTACCCGCCGCGCACGGTCAAGAGCGAGGCGGCAGTGCAGGAGGTGCTGGCCGAGGGGGAGGCGGTGGACCTGGGTACGCTGCCCGTACTCACCTGCTGGCCGCAGGACGGCGGCCCGTATTTCACCCTGCCGCAGGTGATTACAAAGGACCCCGAGACCGGCATGCGCAACGTTGGCATGTACCGCATGCAGGTGTTCGACCGCCGCACCACCGGCATGCACTGGCACCTTCACAAGCACGGGGCCGTGCATTTCGAGAAAGCGCGACGGCTCAGGCAGCGCCTGGAGGTGGCCGTGGCCCTGGGCGGCGACCCGGCCCTGACCTACGCCGCCAGCGCCCCTCTGCCAGACAGCATCGAGGAATACCTGTTCGCCGGGTTCCTGCGCCGCGAGCCGGTGGAGCTGGTCCGGGCGCGCACGGTGGACCTGGAGGTCCCGGCCGGGGCGGATTTCGTGCTGGAGGGCTATGTCGACCCGTCAGAGCCGTTGCGCCGCGAGGGACCCTTCGGCGACCACACCGGCTACTACAGCCTGGAGGATGACTACCCGGTGTTCCATGTGACCGCGCTCACCACGCGCCGCGACCCGGTCTACCCGGCCACGGTGGTGGGGCCGCCGCCCATGGAGGACTACTGGATGGGCCACGCCACGGAACGCATTTTCCTGCCCCTGCTGCGTCTGGTGGTCCCGGAAATAGTGGACTACCACATGCCGCCCGAGGGGGTGTTCCACAATCTGGTCTTCGTCTCTATCCGCAAGCGCTACCCGGGGCAGGCGTTCAAGGTGATGCACGCCCTGTGGGGCCAGGGTCTGATGATGCTGGCCAAGGTGCTGGTGGTGGTGGATGAGAGTGTGGACGTGCGCTGCCCCGCCGAGGCCTGGTGGGCCGCGCTCAACAACATCGACCCGCAGCGCGACTCCATATTCACCCCCGGCCCGGTGGATGCCCTGGACCACGCCAGCCGCCTGCCGCACTACGGCAGCAAGCTGGGGCTGGACGGCACCCGCAAGATGGCCGAGGAGGGGTTCAGCCGCCCCTGGCCCGACAAGATCGTGATGAGTGACGAGGTGAAAAGCAAAATCGACCGTCTGTGGAAAGGACTGGGGCTTGAAAGCTGAGCGTACGGAAGCGTCGGGGGAGGGCCTGAACGGCCTGGCAGCGGATTTCAGCGGGCTGGTGATGCTGCCGCACACACTTTTCGCCTTGCCCTTTGCCCTGACCGCGGTGGTGCTGGCAAGCTACAGCGCGGATGTCACCTGGCTCAAGGTGCTGCTTATAGTTACCGCGTTCACCGGGGCGCGCTCGGCGGCCATGGCGTTCAACCGTCTGATAGACCAGCGGGTGGACTCGGCGAACCCCCGCACCCGGGGCCGTCACCTGCCCGCGGGGCGGCTCAGCCGCTGGCAGGTCTGGCTGTTCGTGGCCGCCGCGGTGGGCGTGTTCGAGGTCTCGGCCGCGCTGCTGGGAAAGCTCTGCCTGGCGCTCAGCCCGATTGCCCTGGCCGTGATATTCGCCTATTCCTGGACCAAGTATTTCACCGCGGCCAGCCACCTGGTGCTGGGCCTGGCCCTGTCGATCGCGCCGGTGGGGGCGTTCATCGCGGTGACCGGCACGCTGACGTTCGGGGTGCTGATGCTGGCCCTGGCGGTGGTGCTCTGGGTGGCCGGGTTCGACATCATCTACTCACTGCAGGATGAGGCTTTCGACCGGGAGCAGGGCCTGTTCTCGGTCCCGGCGCGCCTGGGCGCGGCGCGGGCGCTGTGGCTGTCGCGCGCCCTGCACCTGCTTTCTTTCGCCGCCCTGGGCGCGGTGGGCTCGTATTTCCCGGTGGGGATCCTGTACTGGGTGGGGGTGACGCTGATCGGCGCGATGCTGGCTTTCGAGCACTCGCTGGTGTCACCGGATGACCTGAGCCGGGTCAACGCGGCTTTTTTCACGGTCAACGGCGCGGTGAGTATCATTTTCCTGGGCCTCAACCTTGCCGACCGGCTGCTCTGAGGATAAATGTCCACGGATAACAAATCTCCCCTGACAGTGGCGGTCACCGGCGCCAGCGGAGCGCCCTACGCCCTGGCCCTGCTGCGTGAGCTGGCTCGCCTGGGGCAGAGCGTGGAGCTTGTCGCCAGCGATATGGGCCGCGACATGCTGCGCCGCGAAACGGATGTGCCCTCCGAGGGTGCGCTTCTGCCGCACCTGGACGGAAAGGGGATCGGCACGAGCCGTTTCCGCGAGTACGCCAACGACTGCCTGGGCGCGCCCCCGGCCAGCGGCAGCCACCGCACTCTGGGCATGGTGGTCTGCCCGTGCAGCGTCAAGACACTGAGCGCTGTCGCTGTCGGGGCCTGCCGCAGCCTGATAGAGCGCGCGGCCGAGGTCTGCCTCAAGGAACGTCGCCCCCTGGTGCTGGTGCTGCGAGAGACTCCCTACAGCCTGACCGTGATCGAGAGCATGCGCGCGGTCACCCTGGCCGGGGCGGTGGTGCTACCGGCCAGCCCGGCGTTTTACCACAATCCGCAGAAAATCGAGGACCTGGTGGATTTTGTCGCCGCGCGGGTGCTCGACCGCTTCGGCCTGGAGCACGGGCTCCTGCGGCCCTGGGATGGCGGCCAGTGAACCGGACTTCGCCATGTCGAGAGTGCAATTGGTTTTCTAAGCCGTCCCTGGGTATTATATTGCTGCGAAAATTACGAATTAACAGGGCGAGTATATTTCGACTCAAGGTGAAAGGTCAGTTTTGACAGTATTAGTCTCCGACTGGAATTTCAGGCTTCAAAGGTTACTTCTGAGGCAAGTCTCAATGCTTACCGTGAGCCTGGAGGCATTGGGATTATTCGAGTCTGGGTTAAAAGTCTCAGCGATAGAGGGACTGGACGCCACGTTCAGCATAGGATAGAGATTCCGTCACGTCAAGCGGCAGCAAGTCGTCTTGGTGGATACGGGGATGTCAACCGTTCCGTTCGGATGGGCAAAGACCAAGTGATGTAAGCCATCGCCGGGAAGAAGAATCTCAGGAAGAACGCTTAAAGCGCCAGCACGATGGTATTATTTGAGGCTGAAATGTTGGCGATCAGAGGCAACCAAGCAAACGCGAGTCATTTTTTACATTTTCAATTCCAATATGGGAAATATCGGTTAAGGCGTGGTGTATGCTTCAATAATCGCAAATCCTTTAGTAAAGAGATTTCAGGAAAATGCTGCCTCCGTGGAAAGCTGCGAGATAATACGCCAAGATCATGGCGTTTCGCGCATCATGCAAATGCCATACTCTATGTGAGAGCTCCGAGGGATTCTTTTCTACTGAATTCGGATTGTCAGTTTTATCTCGATATCGTTTAGTGGAGGATGGATAGAATGGATACAGCTAAAGAAACCGAGAATACCATTAAACGATTCGGTGAACAATGGTTACTTTTTAAGGAAAATCCTGGTTATTATGGATCAATAGAGGACTTGCAAAATGTTTTAGGACCTCTCCTGGAAATTGCATCTCTAAAGAATTGTAACGTGGCTGAGATAGGCAGTGGCACCGGTCGGGTTGTAAACATGCTATTAGATGCAGATGTGGCCGCAGTTACAGCCATTGAACCTTCCGCGGCATATGATGTGTTGAAAATCAACACATCCGCGCGATCAAAAAGAGTAAACTATATCAAAGCGAGGGGAGAAGAAATCCCTCAGAACCAGAGTTTTGACTATGTTTTTTCAATCGGAGTCATTCATCATATACCGGAGCCGAATCCTGTAGTAAGAGCAGCCTTCAGCGCTTTGAAACCCGGGGGGAAGGTATTGATCTGGGTGTACGCTCGAGAAGGTAATCGGTTGTACCTGAGTATAGTCCAGCCGTTGCGTTTTATTACGGTTCATCTGCCGTCTTGCTTTCTCAATGGGTTGGTGTACCTGCTGAATTGTTTTCTGGATTTGTATCTGCTCCTTTGTCGGTTTCTCCCCCTTCCGATGCGGGATTACATGAGGAATAAGTTGGGACGTTATTCCCGCAAAGTGCGCCATATGACAATTTATGATCAATTAAATCCCACGTTCTCAAAATATTATCGTCGAGAAGAGATTAAAAATCTACTGGAGTCGGCTGGGTTTCAACAGGTGAATATCTATCACAGAGATGGTTACAGCTGGACAGTTATAGGTACACGACCAACGGCAGGCAACCTTTGATTCAATGGCTTTTGGCGTTAAGTCTTTTTTCTGAGCGTGCATTCAGGTGTAGATCAGGTTTGGAAGCTCCAAGTTATTCCTTTCTTTGTAATATGCAATCCTGAAACAGTAATTTGTCATTTGAAAGTACAAGGCATGCTGCTTGTGTGTGTTGATACTGACATGGGATTGAAAGAGTAGCTCTCCCAACTCATCCAGGCTGTTGGGCGTGCGATCTGTAAAATGATTCTCTCAAAAGTGGTCCCGTAAATATTCTGAAGACGTTTAGAGTGTGTAGAGGGTCTGTTTGCATGCAGTCTCAACTGTTTCAGACACTACGCCTGGGTACGGTTACACCAGTAAGCTTCCCGTGACCGCCGTCCACTTCCTTATCAACGCTGTGTCCGGCCCTTCTGCGAGCAACGCAACCTTGCCATCCAGAACATTCTGAGCGGTGAGGGTCATGTGTACCCATAAAGGAAGATCTGCAGTCGGCTCAGAAAAGATTTGCCTGACTGTGTAGGTTAAAGCTCCCGCCCCGGTCTGCCGATATAATCCAGTGGAATGGAATCCCGAAGGGCGGCTCGTGGGCTGCCCGGAACAATCGGCGCCAGGACGAAAGAGGCACAGAGATGAATCTCGACAGCATCAACCTGGCGCTGCAAGTCCAAACCACCCTGGAGCGCAGGGCCCTGGACAACCAGGCCTCCAGCGTGATGCAGCTTATCAGCAGCGTGACCGAGCAGGAACCCGCGCCAGCGGGCGGCCGCGATGACAGGCTGGGCAAGGTGGTGGACCTGCGCGCCTGAGCGGGCGCAGAGAGCCCCCGCTGCAAGGCAAAGAGAGGGCTGCCGGCATAGATGCCGGCGGCCCTCTTCTGTTTGTATCCTCAAAAATACTTTCCTGTTTGACCTTCCGGCCCCGATTCCTTATTATGTTGTTTCCGGGCTTTAGGGCCCCAGCTCGAATCAATCCCCCCGCAGCGGCGTTTATGTGGCGGGCCGCTCAACACTTTTTGCGGATGACAGGCACATGCTGAACCTGACTCAGGCCTCATTGCTGCTTCTGCTGGCGGTTCTCGGTGTTTCCTGCGCCAAGGCTCCGGTGGCCGACCTGGTGCTGCTGGGCGGCGCGGTGATCACCGTGGACAAGGCCAATCCCCACGCCAGCGCGGTGGCCGTGTCCGGCAAGCATATCCTGGCCGTGGGCACGGATGACCAGATACGGCGCCATATCAAGGACGGCGTGACCCGCGTGATCGAGCTCAAGGGCCGCTCGGTGCTGCCGGGGTTCAATGACGCCCACGCGCACATAATATCAAACGGCGAGGCCCTGGAGAAAATCGACCTGGGCGGCGTGGACACGTTCGAGGAGTTCGCCCGCCGGGTCAAGCAGCGCGTGGCCACGGCAAAGCCCGGCGAATGGCTGTACGGCCGGGGTTGGGACCAGAGCATCCTGCCCGGCAAGGCCTGGCCGACCAAGGAGCTGATCGATTCGGTCTGTCCGGACAACCCGGTGGTCCTGAGCCGTCACGACAGCCACAGCCGCCTGGTCAATTCAGTTGTGCTCAAGCTGTCCGGAATAACGAAAGACACCCCCGACCCCGAGGGCGGGCAGATCCTGCGCGATCCGGCCAGCGGCGAGCCCACCGGCGTGCTCAAGGAGAACGCCATGGGCCTGATGGCCTCAGAGCCGCATGACCAGATGGAGGACAGGCATGTCGCCGGGCAGCGCCACCTGCGCCTGTCCCTCGCTGAGGCCCGCCGCCTGGGCGTGACCAGCCTGACCCATTTCAACGGGTCGGAGGACTTGTTCGAGGAGGCCCTGGCCGCGGGTGAGCTGACTTTCCGGGTCAACGTGGGCCACCCCCTGACCGCAGACCCGGAAAAGCTGGCCGAGTACCACACTCTGCGCGACAAGTACCGTGACAACGAATATATCCGCTTCGGGCCGCTCAAGGGGTTCATCGACGGGACCCTGGGCTCGGCCACGGCCGCGATGTTCGAGCCGTACAGCGACGACCCCTCCACCAGCGGCACAGTGGTCACGCCGGTCGAGGAGATGGAGGCCATGATCCTGGCCGCCGACCGCGACAGTTTCCAGGTGGCGATCCACGCCATCGGCGACCGGGGCAGCAATATCGTGCTGAATGCGGTGGAAAAGGCCATCGCCGCCAACGGCCGCCGGGATGCTCGTCACCGCATCGAGCACGCCCAGATCCTGAAAAAGGACGATCTGCCGCGCTTTGCCGCCCTGGGGGTGATCGCCTCGATGCAGCCCACCCACTGCATCTCCGACAAGCATTTCGCCGTGGACCGTCTGGGCTGGGAGCGCTGCCGCTACTCCTACTGCTGGAACAGCCTGCGCGAGGCCGGGGCGGCCCTGGCTTTCGGCACCGACTGCCCCATCGAGCCGCTCGACCCGCTGCAGGGCCTCTACGCCGCGGTCACCCGCAAGGACCGCAAGGGCGAGGAGGGCCCCGGCTGGATACCGGAGGAAAAGATCACCCTGGAGCAGGCCGTCGAGTACTACACCCTCGGCTCGGCCTACGCCGAGTTCCGGGAGAACGAGAAAGGCTCGCTCACACCCGGCAAGCTGGCCGATATCGTGGTCCTGAGCTCCGACATCGCCCAGACCCCGCCCGACAGCATCATGCAGCTCAAGGTGGATTACACGGTGTTCGACGGCCGAATTGTCTATGAAAGCGGCAGCAATTGAGAATCTCACCATCAATTCCAACCGGTACAAGGAGAATACGATGAAAGTATTTCGGCTGGCGGCGCTGCTTTCCGTGCTCGTCGCCTATGGCTTCCTTTACGCCCAGGAGACAGTGCTGGTGCGGTTCAACGAGACCGATGAGGTGCTGATCAATCCCGGAATCGGGTTCAACACGTTCCAGCGCTTCAACGGCGACACCTTGAACGGCGGCTCCGGCTGGACCGAGGGGTTCCCGATCGATTACCAGAAATTCGACGGCGACCTGACCAACCCCGACCACCCGGCCACCACGACCGCCTATTTCCGGGTCTACTGGAAATTTCTGGAGCCGGAAAAGGGCAAGTACAACTGGGAGATGATCGACAAGGCCCTGAGGACCGCGGCGGAGCGCGGCCAGACACTGCTTCTGCGTATCGCGCCCTACGGCACCGGGCCGGAGCGGGATGTGCCCGAGTGGCTGCGGCAGGTGTTCGGGCCGGAGAAAGTCAGTCACCCGGAGGACGAGGACGATGAGCAGGGTTCAGCGCGCTGGCGGGTCAGCGCCAACGATGAGCGCTATATCACCGCCTTCACCCGCATGATCCGTGACCTGGGGGCGCGCTATGACGGGAACCCCGACCTGGAACTGGTGGACATGGCGATCTGCGGCTACTGGGGCGAGGGCGCCGGAAGCAGCGAGCTGACCGAGCAGTCCCGCCATGCCCTGGTGGATGCCTACCTGGAGGCGTTCCCCAAGACCGACAAGGTCATGCTCCTGACCGACGAGAAGACCAACAAGTACGGCCGCGCCAAGGGCAATGTGGGCTGGCGCGTGGACTGCCTGGGCGACCTGGGTTTCTGGGCCAAGGAGCAGAAAGGCTGGACCCACATGTACGACTACTATCCCGAGGGAATAATCAATTTCGGGATGGAGGATGCCTGGAAGACCGCCCCGGTGAGCCTGGAAATCTGCGGGACCATGCTGGGCTGGCGGGACCATCAGGGCTATGGGCTGAAAGAGGTAAAGTACATCTTCGACCAGGCGCTCAAGTGGCACATCTCCACGTTCAACGCCAAGAGCAGCCCGGTGCCCAGCCAGTGGTGGCCCCTGGTCAACGACTGGCTGCGCAGGATGGGCTACCGTTTCGTGCTGCGCAAGTTCACCTACCCCGACCAGGTCAGCCCGCAGGGCAAGCTGGCTTTCACCTCCTGGTGGGAGAACACCGGCGTGGCCCCGGCCTACCGCGACTGGCCCGTGGCCCTGCGCCTGAAGGGCGCCAAGCGCACCGAGGTGCTGCTCACGGACAGTGATATCCGCAAGTGGCTGCCCGGGGATGCCGTGTTCGACAGCGCGGTGTTCGTGCCGCTGGACATGCCGGCGGGCGAGTACGAGCTTTCGCTGTCCATCGTGGACCCGCGCACGCGCAAGCCGCACGTGCGCCTGGCTATCCCCGGCCGGGACGCCGAGGGCTGGTACCCGCTGGGCAAGATCACGGTGAAGTGACCCTCTATACATACGCTTCGCACGGACAAGGCCGCTCCGAACCGGGGGCGGCCTTTCCATTTTATGTGCCACACCGCAAGCGTTGACACCCGGCCGCCGGTCGTGTAATCTTCTGTTGGTTTCTTTCCTTCCGCCTTTAGTCGCTCGGTTCCCAAAGCCGTTTGTTTGGTTGTCCGGTCCGGAAAGCTTCGTTCGTCAGACTTGGCCCGAGGTCTTTCACGAATACGACCTTCTGCCACATTCCGAAACAGCGATCCCGCAACGTCCGCAACGAGGAACCCGCCATGTCCACACAGAAACCTGTCTGCCAGCCTGAGAAGTGTTCCAGACGCTCCTTTTTCAGCACCTGCGGCGCGGTGGCCGCCGGAGTGGGGGTGCTCTCGATGCTTCCCTCCACCCGGGGCGGAGTACTGGCCGCCACCGGGGCCGCACCCTCCGTCAAATCGCGCATCCGGCTTGTCTTCGCCTGGCCCGACCCTTCCAAGCCGATCTGGCCCAACATCGGCTACGATTTCGAGACCCACACCCGTGAGGTTCTGGCCAAACTCACCACCGGTTGCCCGTCGGTGGAGTTCCTCCCGGTGACCGTGACCTCGGGCAGCCGTGAGGCGGCCGAGAAAGTGATCGCCGGGGACGGGGCCGACATCGACGGCTACCTGGTCTACCTGGCCGGCTGCCTCTGGGGCGAGACTCCGGAGACAATCGCCGCCTCGGGCAAACCGGCCGTTTTCGCGGACAACCTGTTCGCCGGCTCGGGCAAGTTCCTGGTCGGCTACGCCGCGGCCAGGCGCGCCGGGCAGCGGGTGGTGGCTGTTTCCAGCTCCGACTTCCAGGACCTGCTCAACGCGGTGCGGTGCCTGAACACAGTGGGGGCCCTCAAACGCTCGAAAGTGCTGGTCGTGGGCGGCGAGCCGAGCCAGGAGGCGATCCAGGCCTACGGCACGGACATCCGGGCGGTGGATTACGGCGAGGTGAACGCCGCCTACCGTAAGGTGGACCCGGCCCAGGCGCAGGCGGTGGCCGGGCGCTGGATCGCCTCGGCGGAAAAAGTGATCGAGCCGTCACGTGAGACGATCACCCAGTCGGCGGCGATGTACCTGGCCATGGAGGCCCTGCTGGCCGAGCAGGGGGCCGAGGCGATCACGGTCAACTGCCTGACCGGCATCTACGGCGGCCAACTGGTGAACGCCTACCCCTGCCTGGGTTTCATGGCCCTGGACGACAGCGGCAAGGTGGGGGCTTGCGAGGCCGACCAGCGCGCCACTATCACCAAGCTCCTGATGAAACACCTGGTCGGGCGGCCCGGGTTCATCTCCGACCCGGTGATCGACACGGCCCGCAACCGTATCATCTACGCCCACTGCGTGGCCCCGACCCGAGTCTACGGCCCCGAGGGGTCCTCCAACGCGTACCACATCCGCGACCATTCCGAGGACCGTAAGGGCGCCTGCAACCGCTCGCTGATGCCTCTGGGCGAGACCGTGACCACGATCATGTTCGACGCCGCGAAGAAACAGGTGATTATGCACCAGGGAGTCACGGTGGAGAACGTGGACGAGGACAAGGCCTGCCGCACCAAGCTGGCGGTGGAGGTGAAGGGAGACGTGCACAAGCTGCTGGAGCAGTGGGACGAGTGGGGCTGGCACCGGGTGACCTTTTACGGTGACCACCGACGGCAGGTGATCGACACCGCCTCCCTGCTGGGTTTCGGAGTGGTGGAGGAGGCCTGAGCGCGGGACAGGGAAACACGAAGGGGCGCGGACCATTCCGCGCCCCTTTCTTTTTCTGCTTCTTAGAAGCCGACGGCGGCTCAAGTTTTCCCTTCCATGAACTCCCCGTAATGCTCCCGGGCGCAATCCGGGCAGAAACTGTGGCTGAACTTGGCCTCGGAGTGCTCGCCGATGTACTTTTCGAGCTGCACCCAATCGTCCTGCCCGACCCGTATTTTCTTGCAGAAACAGCAGATCGGAAGGATGCCGGTCAGGACATTCACTTCCCGGGCAAGCTCGTTCATCTGCTTCGAATTTCTGTCCACGAGGTAGGCGAACAGCAGGAGTACGGTCACTTGAATAAACAGGTTGACAAGCCCTGCTTTCCAGGAGAATTGCTCGCTCCAGACAATCTCGAACCCCATCCGGATCAGCGGAAGGCTGATCGAGTAAAATGCGCCCCACAGGCGGCGGTTTATCCAGCAGACCAGGGCCACCGGCGCCAGGAACAGGATCGGGAACTGGATGAACGGCCCGGTGAAATAATCGGCCACCAGGATCAGCACAGCCAGGGACAATGTCCCGTAAAGGTACGGCTTCGATTGCTTGAACCGCATCAGGCGTAGCATGGCCTCGTCCTTTTGGAAGCGAGCTTAGAACCTGCCCGGGAGACCCTATTTTATTTCCAGCCGGTGCTCGCCCAGCCCGGCCGGGATTCTTACCTGCTGCACTCCATCCTGCGCCACGCTGCCGGCCTCTTTGCCATCCGCCAGGATCGCCTTGCCGGCCAGGCTCTTGCGCTGCCAGTCGGCGATATCCAGGCTCCAGACCGCCGGGTTGTCCTTGAAATACTGGCAGTAATGACTGTCGCAGTTCCAGGCCAGCCCGCGGGGCAGGGCACGGCTCTGGCGCGCGGCGTGCATGTAGCCCACGTACTCGTTGAACCCGGTGTAGACCGCCTCCGGTCCGGCATCCTTGAACGTGTTCAGGAATTTTTCCGGGTGCTCGGCTATGCCCTTGTCGTGGGCATCCGGCTGGGCCTCGATCGTGGCCGGGGCATCCGGCGTGCCCTCGAACAGCCAGCCGCGCACGGCCAGGTCCGGGCCCAGGTAGCCGCCGTGCCAGCAGAACCAGCCGAAACCCTCGCGGGCGGCCAGTTTCCAGGTGTGGGCCTCCGGGGTCAGGGTGATCCCCAGCCCGCCCGAGACGAACGAGAGAGGATCGATCCCGAACAGCCCGGTCAGCCACTGACGGCCTTTCTGCAGGTGCTCAGCCTGCACCGCGGCCGGGATGGGCTGGACCCCGCTCATCGGGTCGGCGCGGCGGGTGTCGCCAAACTCGCGGTACCAGCCCACCTCGGCTTTTTCGCCATCCAGCGGTGCACCCCACCAGGGCCCCGGTTCTCTCTCCAGGTCGGGCTGCATGTGGGTCCAGCCGTGGCTCTGCAGCTCGAACACCCCGGCCGCCAGGCCCTCGCGCAGGCCCTCGCCGGTGGAGACGAAATTCTGGCGCGCGCCGAACTTGTCGGTGAAATCCTGCTGGAAACTCAGCTCCACCGTGCGTTTCTCGTCGTTGACAAACCCCGGCACCACGTTGATCACCAGCTTGGCCTTGTGTGCCTTGAGCGGGGCGATCAGGCGCTCCTCGATCTGCTCGCGGGTCAGGGTGGGGTAGTGCCAGGAATCCAGCCAGGCGCACTGCGCCCCGCCCGGATCGTCCATCACGATTATCTTGCGGTTCTCCCAGGTCTTGAACACGCTGTAGCCGACCGCCTCGGTCAGGGCGCGGCGCAGAAGGGTGCGCATCGCCTGATGCTCGAGGTTCAGGTAGCGGTCGCCGCCGATCCAGATCGCCACGGTGCTCTCGTTCGCGCGCAACTCGGTCAGGGCCGGATAGCTGCCGTGCGTGGCCAGCACCTGCACGTCCTCGTTCAGCGTTTTCACCCGTGTCCGGTGCACGTAGCCCGATTCCGGCACCGGGACCAGCACCGGCCCCAGGCCGTGGGTCAGGAAATGCTCCCTCTTCACCTCGATCCGGTCGGCGGTCATGTTGTAGCCCTCGTAGCTCAGGCCGCAGAGCCAGCCGATCTTTTCGGCGTAAACACTCTTGTTGAGCGCCACCAGGCTGATCCCGTACTTGGCAACAGCGTCATGCAGGCACTGCCCGCTGGCCTCGTCCCAGTAATAGGACTCGCCGTCCAGGGCAAACAGCATGCAGCCGTAGAGCGCCTTGCCGTGCCCGTCCAGCAGACGTTCCGTGGTGATACGCTCCTGATCCAGGCGCAGGATGTCGAACGGGACGCCCCAGCTCTTGAGCAGCACCACGAGCTGGAAAAAGTCGGTGCCGGCCGGGCGGTAGCTCAGGTCGTAGTTGGGTATCTCGGTCTGCTGCACGTCCAGCACGAAGCTTTCCTGATCCTGCCACTGGTTGTCGATCACCAGCAGGACGCGTCCGGGTTTGAGCTCGTCAACATCCGCGGCCTGGAGCGCGCCGAAAGCGAGCAGGCTTGACACAGCGAGAAGCATCAGGGTGGTGGAGCCAAAATGCGGCATACTCTCTCCTGGTAAAATGATTGGTGGCATTCGTGATGGATTAATCTAAAGCCCGTATGCCGCCGCGTGCAATAGAGAGCCGTGCCGCTTGATTAGAATTGACTGTGACTGGCGGTGGAATAAATTTCAGCATACGGCAATCCTTCAACTCCGACACGGGCCGCAAATGGAAAAACAAAGGCTTTCGACCGGGCTGGACGGACTGGACCGCGTGCTGGACTGGCTTCGGCCGGGCGACAACGTGGTCTGGAGTGTCGACGACCTGGAACACTACCAGGGCTTTGTGCGGCCGTTCGCACGGCTGGCTGCCCGGCAGGGCAGGCGTCTTGTCTACATGCGTTTCGCCCGGCATGCCCCGCTGGTGGAATGCGCCGCCCGGACCTACGAGCTGGATGCCAACCGCGGGTTCGAGTCTTTCACCGGCCGCATACACGAGATAGTCGGAGCGGAGGGCGAGGGTGCCTTCTATGTCTTCGACTGCCTGTCCAACCTGCTTTCGGCCTGGGCTACCGACCTGATGGTCGGGAATTTCTTCCGGGTCACCTGCCCGTATCTGTTCGAGCTCGACACGGTGGCCTATTTCGGACTGCTGCGCGAGAGCCACTCCTTCAAGACCATCGACCGCATCCGCGAGACAACACAGCTCATGCTGGAGGTGCATTCATTCGAGGGGCGCCTTCACGTGCACCCGCTGAAAGTGGACGGGCGCTATTCGCCGACCATGTTCCTGCCGCACGTGAGGCAGGGGGAGAGTTTCGAGCCGGTGGCCGACAGCCACCGCGCCACCCGCCTTCTGGCCGGGATGTTCAGCCGCGGCGCCTCCCGCGACAGCCGCCGTCTGGACTACTGGGACCGCCTGTTCCTCAGGGCCGGGGACATCGCGCGCGCGGGCCGCAGGGAAGAGCAGGCGGCCATGGTGGACCAGCTCTGCCGCGTGCTGGTGGCGCGCGAGGAGCGCATGCTCGGGCTCGCCCGGCGCTGGTTGGGCCTGGATGACCTTCTCGAGATAAAAAGCCGGATGGTGGGCACCGGGTTCATCGGCGGCAAGGCACTGGGGATGCTGCTGGCCAGGAGCATCCTGCGCGCCGACCCGGAGACCGACTGGCAGGAGCAGCTCGAACCGCACGATTCGTTCTTTGTCGGATCGGATGTTTTCTATTCTTTCCTGGTGCACAACGGCCTCTGGCGCACGCTGATGCGGCAGAAAAGCCCGGAGGGCTACTATGAGGCCGCGCGCGAGCTGCGCGAGGGCATGCGGCTGGGCGAATTCCCCGCCGAGGTGCGCGGGGAGTTCAGCCGGATGCTCGATTATTTCGGCCAGTACCCGATCATCGTGCGCAGCTCCAGCCTGCTGGAGGATGCTTTCGGCAACGCTTTCGCCGGTAAGTACAAGAGCTTTTTCCTGGTCAACCAGGGGGACCCGGACCAGCGCCTGGAGGCGTTCGAGACCGCGGTGCGCGAGGTGTTCGCCAGCACGATGAGCGAGGAGGCCCTGGCCTACCGCAAGCGGCGGGGCCTGGACCGGGCCGAGGAGCAGATGGCCCTGCTGGTGCAGCGGGTCAGCGGACGGTACCGGGGGGATTATTACTATCCCGACCTGGCCGGCGTGGGGGTTTCGTTCAACACTTTTGTCTGGAACAAGGGGCTCGACCCGCAGGCCGGCATGCTGCGGCTGGTGATGGGACTGGGTACGCGGGCGGTCGACCGGGTGGAGGGCGATTACCCGCGCATCGCCGCGCTGGATGACCCGATGCTGCGGCCGCTGAAAGACGGGACGGACCTGCGGCGCTACTCGCAGCGGGATGTCGACCTGCTGAACCTGCGCCGCAACGCGCTGGCCACCCTGCCGGTCAGCGCGCTCCTCGGGGCTGACTCCGGCCTGCCTGCCGGCCTTTTCTGCACAGCCGACACCTCGGGCGGCGAAAACACCCGCCAGCGCGGGCAGAGGCCCGCACGCTCCTGGGTGCTCACTTTCGATCCCCTGCTGGAAAGCACGGATTTCTGCCTCACGATGCGGCGGATGCTCGGGTGCCTGGAGCGGGCCTACAGCTATCCGGTGGACATCGAGTTCACGGTGAATTTCGGGCCGGGCGGCGAGCGCAGGATCAACCTTCTGCAGTGCCGTCCCCTTCAGACCCGCGGGATTGGCCTGGCTGTCCAGTTCCCGGAAAAACCGGACGAGGGGCGCGTGTTTTTCCGCTCGGAGGGGAATTTCATGGGCGGCAATCTCCTGCTGCGGCCCCGGCTGCTGGTCTGGGTCGACCCGGCGGGATACTCGGGGCTGAGCCTGTCCGGTAAGTACGAGCTGGCCCGGCTGGTGGGTGCCCTGGGGCGCAATTTCGCCCACCCGGAAAACTGCCCGGCGATCCTGGCCGGGCCGGGCCGCTGGGGCACCACCACCCCCAGCCTGGGCGTGCCGGTCTCCTTTTCCGAGATCGGGTCGTTCAGCGCCCTGGCCGAGGTCGCGTTCGAATGCGGACCGGCTGTGCCGGAGCTGTCGTTCGGCACGCATTTTTTCCAGGACCTGGTGGAAAGCGGTGTTTTCTACGTGGCGCTCTTTCCCGGCCAGGCCGGCTGCAGCCTGGACAGCGGCTGGCCGCTCCGCCTTCCCAACCGCCTGGAGGAGTGCCTGCCCGGAGCCGGGGCCTACAGCGGGGTCCTGCGGGTCTGCGAGGTCGAGGCGACCGGCCTGACCCTGGCCTCGGACATCATCGGCCAGCGGGTGCTCTGCTGGCGGGAACGGGACTGAGCCGCATCCTGCCTGATGCCGTACAAAAACGAAGGCCGCCCGGGTTGCCGGACGGCCCTTGCTGTTTCCGAAACTGAATCGTCGTAACGGTCAGACCAGGCCCATCGCCACCATGGCCTGGGCCACCTTGATGAACGCGGCGATGTTGGCGCCGTTGACATAGTTGCCCGGCGTGCCGAATTCCTCCGCGGTCTCGTAGCAGTTGCGATGGATGCCGATCATGATGTTTTCGAGACGCTTTTCCGTGTACTCGAAAGTCCAGGCGTCCCGGCAGGCATTCTGCTGCATCTCCAGCGCGCTGGTGGCCACTCCGCCCGCATTGGCCGCCTTGCCGGGGCCGTAGGCGATCTTCGATTCCAGGAACACCTTGATCCCCTCGGGGGTGGTGGGCATGTTGGCGCCCTCTCCCACCGCGATGCAGCCGTTTTTCACCAGGGTCGCCGCATCCTTGCCGTTGATTTCGTTCTGCGTGGCCGAGGGCATGGCCACCTGGCAGGGTATCTCCCAGATATTCCCGTTGGCCGTGTAGGTGGCGTCCTTGTGGTAGAGCGCGTAGTCCTTTATCCTGCGGCGCTCCACCTCCTTGAGCTGCTTGACCAGCTCGATGTCGATCCCCTTGGCATGGTAGATGATGCCGTTGGAGTCGGAGCAGGCCACCACCTTACCGCCGAGTTCGGTGACTTTCTCGATGGTGTAGATCGCCACGTTGCCGGACCCGGAGACCAGGACTGTCTTGCCGTCGAACGAATCCTTGTGCGCCTTGAGCATCTCGTTGACGAAATAGGTGCAGCCGTAACCCGTGGCCTCGGTGCGGACCAGCGAGCCGCCCCAGTCCAGTCCCTTGCCGGTGAGCACCCCGCTTTCATAGCGGTTGGTGATCCGCTTGTACTGGCCGAACATGTAGCCGATCTCCCGTCCGCCCACGCCGATATCCCCGGCCGGGACATCCGTGTATTCGCCGAGGTGACGGAACAGCTCGGTCATGAAACTCTGGCAGAAACGCATGATCTCACCGTCGGATTTACCCTTCGGGTCGAAATCCGAGCCGCCCTTGCCGCCGCCTATCGGCATGCCGGTGAGGGCGTTTTTGAATATCTGCTCGAACCCGAGAAACTTGATGATCCCGAGATAAACCGAGGGGTGGAAACGCAGGCCGCCCTTATAGGGGCCGAGCGCGCTGTTGAACTCCACCCGGAAACCGCGGTGAATCTGCACCTCGCCCTTGTCGTCCATCCAGGGGACCCGGAAGATTATCTGGCGCTCGGGTTCGCAGATACGCTCGATGATCTTGTGATGACCGAATTCCGGGTACTTGCTGAGGACCGGCCCCAGAGATTCGAGCACCTCGCGCACTGCCTGGTGGAATTCCACCTCACCCGGGTTGCGTTTGATAACATCCTGATAGGCCAGTTCGATCTTTTCGTTTACTGACATCTGGGACCCCTTGGCGTGACGGTCAACGTATAAGTGAGGGATACAAAAGCCACAAGCATGGACAATACTCAACTGCTGGCGGCTTGGGGGAACCGCATATCAGGGTCTGAAACAACCAAACGCTCGCCCCGTTCGGCGCAAAAGCAGGATGCCGGTCCCGTTTGGCCGCGCTGTCAGGCCTGGCCGCCGGCTGCTCCGCCGCCAGCCGGACGCTGCGAGATTGTCTTGCTGCGCTCGATCGACTGCAGGGCCAGGTAGTTGTCGCCGTAGCGGGCCAGGTTGTCCAACTCGGTGTCGAACTGGTCGTAATGCCGCTCCTCGTCCAGAACCAGGTCCTCGAACAGCTTCTTGGAGACCGAGTCGGCATGGGCCGAGCACTCGTTGGCCCAGAGGTTGTAGTCGCGCACGCTGCCCTGCTCCATGGCGGAGGCCTGCTTGAGCATCTCCCTCACGTCGTGGATTTTCTGCACCGCGCCGGAGGCGAACATCTCCACCTCGCCCTTGAGGAACAGGACACGCTCGGCCAGACGCTCCACGTGCAGCATCTCCTCGATTGCGGTCTGCTTGAACAGCAGCGACAGCGGGTCGAGGCCCATGTCATCGCAGCGGAAATGGAAATACATGTACTGGTGCACGGCGCTCATCTCATCCTGGATCGCCTTGTTCAACAGCTCGATGCTCTTCTCGTGCATAGGAACCTCCAGAAAAAGTGTGGTTTTATTGTTCAGGGTCAGTTCCGCAGGAAATTACCACCGGCTCGCAACTGCGCTTGCCTTGTCTGTGGGGCGGCTGCGGGGCGGCCTGGCTCATAAATATAAGCCCGCGCCCACCCCTGTCAACCGTCAAAGCCGAGTTCGCGGACCAGCGGGGTCAAGCTTCCCGGCTGCCCGGGGGGCGCGCGTCCGGTAAGCGGGTTTTCTCTGTTCCTTCATGGAATTACACTTGTTCCGGCTGCTGAGGGCCCGGACAAAGACCACCGCCAAGAAGCGCAGATAGCCTCGGACCCGGAACGGCGCCGCCACGTAGAGCCTACTCCCGCCTCTGTCTGGATTTTTCACAAGCGACTCAGCCATTGACACTATGTCTCCTGAATATTCCTATCTGTTTCCTTTACCACGGCATTCCGTTTGTCCAGGGAGGCAGACAGACCACGGAGCGGGTCTGCCCGGGCGCGCCGGCCGGCCAGGTGAGCGGTTGTGGCTGTCCTTTTATTTCGGCTTGAAAGTAGTATTCAATGTCCTGCCCCGGAGTATCGAGGCTGAAACGCCAAACTCCACCGTGATATGTATACTCCATCAGACATACGGTGTACTCGCCTTGTCCCAACGGACGCCAGTGCAGGCTGACGCTTACCGCGGGCGCTCCCACAACAATGGCCTGAAGATTCAACGTTTCGTCCGGGGCCAGGCTGGTGCGCTCCACCGGCGAGAACAGGCGCGGCGCGCCGGGATACTCGCGCGGCTGCTCCAGGCTGCACGGCAGCGGGCCCAGGAGGGCGGTCAGCTCGCGGTCCGGGTCGCCCAGGTAGAGCGGGATCACGTGCTGCTGCCAGTTGGTCACTGTGCCCATGGCTCCTGTTGTGGTCACTGTGGGCAGAAGTTGCGCGAACACACCGGCCAGGCGCTCGGCCAGCTCGACCCGCAGGGGCAGGGCCTCCTCGCGGGCCAGCACGGTCTTCGTGTCCGGGTCCTTGCACTGGCGCATTTTGTCCATGGCCTGACGGAACCTCCAGAGCGTGCAGTCGAAATGCGCCACCTCGCGCAGGTAGCCCAGGCTGTGGAGCCAGAACGAGAAACGCTCGCGCGCGCCGGGTCCGGTGACCAGTGGATCGAGCGCGGCCAGGGAGTCGACGAAGCCGTAACGCGGGGCGACCTGGGTTTCCCAGTCCAGGCTGTCCGGGACCAGCCCGCCGGGGCCCTGATCCCAATTCGCTGGCCGCGGCAGGGCGCCGTCGATGGCAGCGAACAGCCGTGCGGCAGGCTCGGCCGCGGCCGGGCCGAACTCGGCGCGCGCCCAGTCCTGGTAGAAATCGAGGCAGGGGAGGTTACGCGGGCGGTCGGAGGAGCTGTCCGGCTGGATCAGGCGCTCAGCGGCCTCGGGGTTCCAGCCGCTCTGGTCCCAGGCGGCGCGGGCCAGGGCGGCCACGTTCGGCCCCAGCTCGCGGGTGCGCCAGTGTATGCCCATCAGACCGTCGCAGCCGTAGGCCAGGGCATCCGCCGCATCCCGCCGCATCCGTCCGGCCCAGAGCTGCGGGACAATCAGCGCCGGGTCGTCCTCCAGCCAGGGGATGGCCCACTTGCCGCGGCCCTCGATCCGGGCGAACCCAGGCTCCACGGGGTCATGCCCCACCGCCCGGTTGATGCAGGACAGGGCCATGCCCGCGGGCAGCTCGCGGTCGAACAGGGCGCGGTCCCACTGCGGGCCCAGCACCCAGCCGCAGGTGGCCAGTTTGAAAGGAGCCTGGACCTCATCCGCCGCCGCGATGGCCGCTTTCAGGTCGGCCAGGGTGGCCTCCACCTGCTCACGGCTGGCCCCGTCCCAGGTCCAGTTCTCCGGGGTCCAGAACCAGTAATAGTCCAGCGGGTGGGTGGAGGAGATATAACTGAACATTCCAGCGTATATTTTGCGTGCTATTTCGTCCGGCGATTCAGATCTGTCTCGGGGCGATAGCCGTGCCCGCACAGCCTCCGGTACGGTGAGCGGGGTCTCGGTGCCGATACAGGTGCGTATTCCCATCCAACGAGCATAAACAAAAGCCCCGTTAAGCAAGCCACCTATATAATGGAACAAAGACACGCAGGCGGCCGAGTCCGGCGGCCAGGGGGCCATGCAGCGCATGTAATCTGCACCGTAGATATTCTCACTGAAGAACTGATCCGCTCCGAAACCGTAGCTTCTGGTTTCGTCAGGGCGGTAGCCCCAGGTGCCGTTGACTGTGGTGAAATGCCGCGCCGGGTAAGCCGCCCGGATATTGTTGATCCGGTCAAGGCTTTCCCGGGGCCCGATCCAGACGGTCGGCTCAGGGCCGACACCGCCCTGGGGGTAAGTGTGCAGGCCGAAGAAGTTCATTCCCAGTTTGGGCAACTGGGCCAGCACGGCCTTGTAGCCGTCCTCGTCCCACCAGTCCGGGCCTTCCGGGAAATCATGAAAGGGCTGGATGCCGCGCAGGGCGAAGAGCGGACGGCCGGTCTCGCGGATATCCGGCGGCACGGGCGGGATTTTGTCATCCGGGAGGACATCCCCGTGCAGGTAGAAACGCGCGCCCAGGCGCCAGGCCAGACGGTAGGCGCCGTAGAGTGTGCCCAGGCTGTCGCCGCCCGCCACCACGAGCACCCGTCCGCCCCCTGCGCTCACGCTTCCCAGCAGGTAGCTTTCCGCGCCCAGGCTGTCGACCGCGGCCTCGAGCGGCGAGCCGTCCAGAATGGCAGCCATCTCCGCCCGGTCGCAGTCGCCCACCGCGATTACGCAGCGGCCGCGCACTGCAGTCACCGGCCCGGTCTTGAGCGGCAGAAGCTCGCCGGTGAGGTGGTAGAAATAGCGCCGGACCTCACTTGCGGCCAAGTGCTCGGCGAAAGAGGCTTTGGCCGGGACATAGACCGCAACGGCGCGGCCGGCACTCTGGCAGGCAAGGCTGAGCAGGGTGACGAGAACGCAGGACAGGAGGATAATCCGGCGCATGGGACGGCCTCCGGGCGATGAGTGAGATTGGCAGGAATCGAGTCGGCAAGGCGGGTGCGGAGGGAAAGATAAGCGCGCGTCGCGGCGAGGACAAGGGAGAGAATGGACCGATATTTATCTGTACAGGCATCAGGATGGACTGGGTGCTCGATGCGGGTCCTGGCACACCGTATCCATAAGGATACAGGCAGCAATGTCCGATTAGGTTTTTGCATAGAATGTTATGGACGAACACAGTGTTCGTATCGGAATGACTCGATCCTGGGTTAAAGCCAAGCCTCGTGCGGCTGACAGGCCGCCGCTGTTGCCTTTGGGGGCCGCACCTGTCTGAGCCTCCCGCCAGGGCAGCGTGGAGTTCCGCCCGTGAAACGGCACAGGCGGTAAATGCTCAGCGGTGTGGCGGCGATTCGCGGCAGCGCCGCCGCTGCAACGTGGCAGCGGAATCAAAGCGCCGGGCACACCACCGCCAGAAGAAGAGTCGTGGTGCGGACGAGTTTGCGGCCCCCGCTGGCTTTGCTGCTTTGGCCGAAACCAAAGCAGAACAGAGTCTTTCGTCTTCTCATTGCATGTTACTGACCGGACATTGCTGGGAGCGAGGGGGATTTAATGCTAATAAAAAGGGCACGGCATGCCGTGCCCCT
The DNA here is from genome assembly GCA_021372515.1 of bacterium. Lineage (NCBI taxonomy): Bacteria > bacterium. Next base: position 18,852 of record JAJFUG010000146.1, on the reverse strand, counting down.
AACAGTTCAACCATATCAAATCGTTACTTTGAACCCGCTCAGGCGTTGCGCTCGGGATCGGGCTTGGTGCAGAGGAACCAGTCGTGGCACTTGTAGCCCGACTTGTCCGCCGTATCCACCCGGTCCTTGGCCGCGCCGCAGGAGCCCGGAGGCGGGATGATCACGTCCTCGCCCGGCATCCAGTCGGCCGGAGTGGCCACCCCGTGCTTGTCCGTGGTCTGGAGACCGGCCAGCAGGCGCTTGATCTCGGGCACGTTGCGGCCGTTGGACAGCGGGTAGTAGAGCACCGCGCGCACGATTCCCTTGGGATCGATGATGAACACGGCGCGCACAGCCTGGGTGGTGCTGGCCTGGGGCTGGAGCATCCCGTAGCGCATCGAGACTTCCATCGACAGGTCGCTGATCACCGGGAACTTGACCTCCACGTCCTTCATCCCGCGGTACTCGATCTTCTCCTTGATCGTCCTGAGCCAGGCGATGTGGCTGTAAGTGCTGTCGATGGACAGGCCCAGCAGCTCGGCGTTCATCTTCTTGAACTGCTTCTGCATCGAGGCGAAAGTCATGAACTCGGTGGTGCAGACCGGGGTGAAATCGGCCGGGTGCGAGAAGAAAATCACCCACTTGCCCTCGTAGTCCTGGGGGAACTTGACCGGGCCCATGGTGGTCTCGGCCTCGAACGCGGGGGCCTTGTCCCCGATCAGCGGCATGGCGTAGTACTGGCCGTCATCCTCCTCGTCACAGCCGCAATCGCAATCACACTCATCCTCATAGTGCTCGTGCTCGTGTTCTTCCTCATGGTTCTTCTTGCCCATCAAAAAGCCTCCGAAGCTGAATAGTTTCGCCGGCGACTGCGGGGTCGCCCGCTTGTCTGAAATCCTCCACGGCGTATGCCCTTTCCGCGTCGCTGCCCTGCAGCGGTGTGGAAAAAGCGGGGGCCGTCCTTAACTATAACGTTTCAGCCCTCGCCGTTCAAGCGGGCCACCTGCTCGCCCAGGGCGATCACCTGGCTGAAATCGCCGTTGGGCGGGAGGATATCGCCCACGTTGATTATGGCCCGGCCGGAAAAAACACGGTGGATCCGGTCGGCGTAAGCCAGGATATCCGCGGTCGGCTCGCCGGTGCAGAACAACGTGGAGGGCACGCCGACCCAGGCGCGCATCCGCGCGGGGAGCGCCTCGGCCAGCTCCTCGACCTCATAGTTGTTCATCGGTTTGGGCGTGCAGCCGTCCAGAATGTCGAACGGCAGCCGGGGCAGGAACTGGAACAGGCTCTTGTGGTTGCCGTCCCAGTGCGTGCTGACCAGCTTGCCAGATTCATGCAGAATTCTGCAGGCTTTCTCATAGTAGGGCATGCAGTACTGCTCGAACCAGGGCGGGGCGAGCAGGTTCTCATCCGCGTGGTCGCTCAGGATCACTACCCGCCCAAGGCAGTGCGCGGCCAGCCGCACCTGCTCCAGGTCCTTCTGTTCCTGGAACGCGAGGAACGATTCGAGCGCCTCGGGCTGGTCGAACAGGGCGAACGCCACCCGCTCCAGGCCCATGTACTCGTGGACCAGCTTGCCGAACGGCGAACGCATCACCGGCAGGTCGATCACTCCCTGTCCGCCCAGGGCATCCAGCACGGCCTGGGCCCGGTCGTAGCGCGCGACGAAACGGGTGTGCTCCACCACCTCGCGCATTATCTCCAGGTCGGCGACCGCTTTGACGAAATGCTCGGCCGGGGCCCAGGAACCGTCATCGCACAGGCGCTCCACCTTGACCAGCTCGCCGCGCGAGGCGATAAGGCGGGTGGTGCGGGTGTGGCCCTGGGTCACGCACTCGCGGCGCACCGGGGCGGTGTACTGCGGCTCGAACCACTCGTAGCAGTGGATCGGGCAGCCCCAGCCGAATTTCTTGAACAGGTCGAGGAATGTGAGCCCGGCCAGTTCCTCGGGCATGTCGTGATTGCGCGCATGCAGCGGGCTGTCGTCCGGGATGAACTGGCCCGGGGCGTATGGGAACGCCTCGCCCGGGTTGATACGGCGGGCCATGTACCAGTCGGTCAGGTCGGGGAAGAACGGCAGGTCGCGGCTGCCGCTGTTTTCCACCAGGTTGAAAAAGCGCTCGCGTGGGGTCATCTTTAGCCTTTGTCTTTGACCTTGGGGCTTAAAGGGTTGAGAACGTTCAGTGTGTAATTACGCCTCGCTCTGTTCCTGCCGGGCGAGGTAGTCCTGCACGTAGCGGCGCACGCCCTCCTCCACAGTGACAAAGGGGGCGGTGTAGCCGGCGCGGTGGAGCTTGTCAACCTCGGCGCAGGTGTGGTACTGGTACTTGTCACGCAGGTGCATGGGCATGTCGATGAACTCGATTTTAGGCTCACGGCCCATTGCCGCGAAAAGCGCCCGGGCCAGGTCGAGCCAGGTGCGCGCCCGGCCGCTGCCGCAGTTGAACAGGCCCGAGACCTCCGGGTGCTCGTAGAAGAACAGGCTTACCGCCACGGCATCCGCCACGAACACGAAATCGCGGTCCTGCTCGCCGTCACGGTAGTCCGGACGGTGCGAGCGGAACAGTGTGATCCGCCCCTCTTTCTTGACCTGGGCGTAGGCCTTGTGCACCACGGAGCGCATGTCGCCCTTGTGGTCCTCGCCGGGGCCGTAGACATTGAAATACTTGAGGCCCGCGATTTTCTTTATCGCCCCGTTGCCCATGGCCCAGAGGTCGAAAAGCTGCTTGGAGCGGCCGTAGAGGTTGAGCGGCTCCAGCGAGGGGGTCACGGCGTCGTCGTCGCTGTAGCCACGGGAACCATCCCCGTAGGTCGCCGCGCTGGAGGCGTAGACAAAGCGCGCCCCGGTGCGAAGGCACCACTCGCAGAGGTCGCAGGTGTACTGGAAATTGTTGTCCTGAAGGTAGGCCTCATCGGTCTCGGTCGTGGAGCTGCACGCCCCCAGGTGGAACACGCCGCGCACGCGGGGGACTCGGTCCTGTCCGAGCAGCTTGCGGAACTCGGCCTTGTCCAGGTAGTCGCGGTAGCGCAGTCTGTCCAGATTGCGCTGTTTGGCCGGGTGGTTCAGGTGGTCCACCACCAGGATATCCGTGCAGCCGCGCGCGTTGAGCCCGCGCACGACATTGCTGCCGATCAGCCCGGCCCCGCCGGTGACGATGAAAGTTTCCTGCATTGCGAATTTCCTTATCAAAGATGTATTTGCCGCCCTCTGTGTCCACTCCGAAAAGCTTTTTGGGCACGGTGCCCCGTGCCCCTACAACAGCGGCCTACCCCTTACGGAGGGGCGAACCTTGTGTTCGCCCGGTTTTTTCTTTGTCCTTCCGGTCTTGCCCGAAAGGACCAACGGGCGCGGGGGCCGCTTGCCTCGTCCCGGCCACTCTGGGCTATATTGTACGTCCGCCATTGTAGGGGCGGACCCATGTGTCCGCCCGGGCGTACACGCGGGTGCGTCCCTACAGAACGATCATAATCGAAAGTAAGCAAATGTAGGGGCGACCGGCCGGTCGCCCCTGCGGTGTAAATCTTTCCGTTCGAACAGTTCCGACCTTACGCTTCCACCTTGCGGGTCTGCTTGTTCCACTTGACCATCTTGCCGGCCTTGAACGAGATGTTGCACATGTGGCCGACCAGGGCGGCGTGGTGCCCGAACCTCACGTCCTCGATGGGCTTGCCGCCGGTGCGGATCGCCTCGACCCAGTTGCGGATATGCGCGCGGGTGTCTTCCTCGTCGTTGGGCGAGGTGTACTCGACCGGCGCGGCCGCCGGGGGACCGTCCACCGGGCTCAACTTCTCGTCCAGGTTCATGATCTGGCTGAACTGCTTGACCGTGGCCTTGGGCCAGGAGTGGGTCGGGTACTCGAAATTCTCGCTGCGCGGCTCGTAGTAGAATTTGAACGAATCGCCGTTGTATTCCAGCGTGCCCTCGGTGCCGTAGAACGTGAGCGCCGGTCCGGGGTGGCCGTTGTTGGCCGTGCTGGTCAGCTTGAGCACGAACCCCTCGGAGTACTTGACCAGGGCGGTCATCTGGTCCGGGACCTCGCGGTAGTTTTTCCAGCGGTAGATGTCGCCGAAACTGACCACGCTTTCCGGCTCCTGAACCCCCATGAGCTGGTGCGTGGCAGTGATCAGATGGACAAACAGGTCGGTGGGAAGGCCGCCCGAATAGTCCCAATACAGACGCCACTGGAAGAAACGTCTAAGGTCGAAATCATGCTGCGGCGCGGCGCCCAGGAAACTTTTCCAGTCGATCGTGGCCGGCGAGGCATCCGGCGGGATCGGGTAGTACCAGGCGCCGGTGGAGCTGTTGCGATGGATCTTGCCCTCGACCATGGTCACCTGGCCCAGCTTGCCGCTCTTGATGAAATCGGCGGCCATCTGGGCGCAGCCCATGCTCATGTACTGGCTGCCCACCTGGAGCACCTTGCCGCTCTTGTCCACGGCCTTGATGAACTCCTCGCCTTCCTCCCAGGAGTGGGTCATGGGCTTCTCGACATAGACATGCTTGCCCGCGGCCAGGGCCTGCTGGACCATCGGCAGGTGCCAGTGGTCCGGGGCGGCGATGATAACGGCGTCCACATCGCTGCGTGCCAGGACCTGCTTGTAGTCGCCGGTGACCTGGATCGAGGGGAAATTCTCGACCGCGCGGTCGAGGTGCCCCTTATAGCAGTCGGCGGCGGTCACTATCTCCACCCCGCTGATCCCTGCGGCGGCCTCCATCAACAGCGTGCCGCGGATACCCACGCCGATGAATCCGATCCCGACCCGCTTGGCCGGACCGACAGTGGAGTTGTTTATCTGCGCCTGGCCTTTGGCGGCCCCGGCTGCGACTGCGACAGCGGCGGCGGCCAGGGTGGTCTTTTCGAGGAACTGCCTGCGGTTGAGCGAATCCTGTCCTGACATCTTGCGCTCCCGGAAAAGGATATGCGTGACAAGCGGAACGGGCTGTGTTGGCTCGCCGTGGGGGTTGTATCTGTCCGTGAACCATTATAATCCCGAAAGCGCCGCAAGGCAATGCTGGATGAACGGCCGAGGAGAGAAGGGATAAAACTAAGAAGGAACGCCGTCCTGCGTAGGGGGGCAGGCCCCTGTGCCTGCCCAATTCTGTCAGGGCGGCCACAGGGGGCCGCCCCTACGGTTTACGATTCAGCGGAGATAGCAAAAAAGACACGATGGATTGCACCTCTTCCGTTTTAATCGAAAAGAATTCCTCGCGGCTTGCCGTGGTGTTTAACGGACAAATCCAGCGGAGAGGCGGGTTTCAAACCCGCCTCTACATTTTAACACCTCACGGCTCTGCCGCGGCTTAGTTCATTCTACACGGCCAAACAGCAGATCACATCAGCACCTTCACCTCGTGCACGCCGCCGTCAACCAGCAGCGGCAGGAGCTGGCCCTGTACTTCCCTGCCGTCCAGCGTGATCCGGCGCACCCCGGTCTGGCGGCCCTCCGGGTTCTCGATTTCCACCCGGTAGCGCACCCCGCGGAACGAGCGCTCCAGCGAGGCCCGTTTCCAGGCCGAGGGCAGGCAGGGGTCGATCAAAAGGCCATTGTAGTCGGCGCGCACGCCCAGCATGTGCGAGGTGAGGGCCTTGAACAGCCAGTCGGCCGTGCCGGTGACCCAGGAGTAGAGGATCTGCCCGGCACGCGGGTGCTCGGGCCCATAGTACATGTTGGTCACCTGATAGGGCGGGCAGCCCGAGTGCGTGCAGGGGTTCCTGGGGTTATCCGGCAGCACCTTGAGCATCGACTCCAGCGCCTTGTCGCCCCGGCCGATGAACGTGTCGGCCATGATCTTGAAACTGGTGCCGTGGCAATAGGGCGAGGCGTTCTCCCACATCCCGGGTATGAACCAGGTGATCCGTCCGACCCCGGGGTCGGGCTTGCGGTAGGCCGGGGTGAGCACGAGCGAGCCGTAGTCGCATTCCAGGTCGTTGTCGATGACCTTGAGGATATCCTTGAGGCGCCCGTCGCTGGCGATCCCGCCCAGGATGGCCCAGGACTGCGGGTTGAGGAACACCCGCCCGGTGGTCTCGCTGTGGCTGCCCACCGCCCGGCCCTCGTCGTTGTAGCCCTCCAGGTACCAGGCCCCGTCCCAGGCGTGCTCCTGGATCGCTTTTTCCAGGCGCTCGGAGCGGGTGCGCAGCTCCTTGTCCAGGGCCGGGTTGTGAAGTACGTTGTTCACGATCTCGCGCGCCCGGGCGATGGCGAAAATCATGGCGATGGAGGTCCAGGCGCTTTCGCCGCGGCCGGCCAGGCCCATGCCGTTGAGCGAGTCGTTCCAGTCGCCATAGTGCATGCGCACCAGGCCGTGCCCGCCGGTGTCATCCGTGGCGTGACGGATCGCGGTGAGGGTGTGCTCCCAGACCGTGCCCTCGCCACCGTCGAAATAGGGGGCTTTTTCATCCAGGAAACCGTAGTCACCGGTCTCCTTGAGGTAGCTGTCCACGGCCGGGGCGATCCACACCGGCCCGTCGCTGTAGTGATGGTCGTCCACCGGGTTCCAGCCGCGCAGGGTGTGGCCCTCGCGGTACTGGTGGGCCAGGGACTCCAGTATCTTCTGACGGGCGTTGGCCGGATCGTAGGAGCTGACCGCCCAGGCCGCCTGGAGCACATCCCGCAGGCCGCGGCCGGTGTCGGTGCCCACCTCCGTATGCAACTGGATCGCCCGCTTGATCCAGCCGTTGAACAGGTAGTTCAGGCGCTCGTCCGGGGTTTCCACGTGCACGCTGCGGTACTTGGCGGCCAGGTTGTCACGCATGCTGGTGAACAGGCTTTCGGCCGCGCCCGGGGCGAACACGGCCCGGCAGATCGCGCGCGTGGTCTCGAACGAGTCCGTGCTGCCCAGGGCCAGGTTGAAAGTCACGCTCTGGCCGGGTTCGAGAGTGAAATTGTGTTCCAGAGCACCGCACAGACGCTCGCAGACACCCTCGCTGCCGCGCATGCGGCCCTCAACAACGGCCTGGGGAATTGCCGCCGAGCCGAGGCGGCCGAGGAACGCGGCGCGCGAGCTGTCGAAGCCCGAGGGGGCGATATCCGAGGCGATGAACGCGCTGAAACGCTCGTGCGTGCGCTCCGGGGCCTCGTTGAACCCGTTGAGCGCGTTCACCGTGCTGTCGAAATGCGCGTGCAGGGAGCCGTGGTAGTCGGAGTATTCCTGGTAGCCCTTGAGCAGCCAGTCCACGAACCCGTAGAACCGTATCCGGCGGCGGCGTTCGCTGCGGTTGGTGAGGGTTACGGTCCAGAGCTCGGTCTCGTAAGCCTCGGGCACGAACACGCGAAGCCGGGTCTCTATCCCGGCGGTCTGGGCGGTCAGGATCGAATAGCCCAGACCGTGACGGCACTCGAAACGCTCGGGCTTCAGCGCGGCCGGGTAGGCGCCCGGACTCCAGAACTCCCCGCTATCGTCATCCCGCAGGTAGAAATGGCGGTTCTCCTCACGCACGATCAGGCAGCGGGTCACCGGGTGCATGTACTGCATCGGGCGCTCGGTAAAACAGCCGATCCCGGCCATGTGCTGGCTGACCCCGGAGATGAACCGCTCGTTCCAGAAATAGTTGACCAGCGGCAGCGGCGTGTCGTACTCGGTGACCGCGAACTCGGCGCCCTCCCGGTCGAAATACCCGAAACTGGCCTTCAGCATGGGGGTCCCCTCTGGCGGATACTCTATGGTATAAGAAGATGGGCTTGGTCGTTCTGGATAGTGCGACTACGTTTCTAAAGGTGGGCAAATATATTCGGGTGAGAGAAAAAGAGCAAGCTTTGGTTTAACGCAAAAAACAAATTCCGGTTTCGGGTGGTCACAGGCGGATTTCCCGGCCCTCATCCCTCCGGGACCAGGACCGGGTATTTCGGGTATTGGGCCAGGAATTGCGGGTTGCCCGCGCTGTCCAGGTAGAGGCTGTCCTCGATACGCACACCCATGCCGCGCCCCGGGTAGTACAGGCCCGGCTCGATGGTGAACACGCTGCCAGGCAGAAGGCTGTTGCGCGAGATCGGGGTGTCGTTGAGCCGCAGGTAGGGGTACTCGTGCACCTCCAGGCCCACGCCGTGGCCCAGTGAGTGTACATAGCCCTCGGACGTGCGCGGGTTGGAGCGCACGGTCGGATGGCCGGCGGCCTCGAAATGCTCGCAGACCAGTTCCTGAAGGCGCGAGCCATCCAGCCCCGGACGTATCGCGGCGATGGCTTTCTCCTGGGCCTCGAGCACGCAATCCCAGAGCTGTTGCTCCGCCTCGGGCAGGAACCCGATCCCGAAACTTCGCGTGATATCGAAATAATACCCGCCGCCGCGCGTGCAGGGGAAAAGGTCGAACACCACGGTGCTGCCGGCGCTGAACACTGTTTCCGGGGCGCTGCTGGCATGCGGGATTCCGGCCTCGCGGCCGATGGAGAGGATCGTTTCGTGGGTTTCCTGAAGCCCCTGACCGGCCAGGCAGGCCGAAATTGCGGCCTTGACCCGCCCCACCGTGATCCCGCGTCCCTCGCCATCCAGCAGGAGACCCTCCTCCAGGCGCCCGGAGCGCAAGAGGTCCAGCGCGGCGTCGATCGCCACCAGCGAGCGCGCGGCCACCTCTTTCATCAGCTCGATCTCGGCCCCGTCCTTGGTGATCCGGGCCTCCTGGATCAACGAGGGCGTGTCGCGCACCACCTCGATCCCTCTTATCCGGTGCTGCAGCTCGGTCAGAAGGACATGCGCCTCGCCGGGGTCCATCATCCCGTGCACGGCCAGGCGGCCGCTCAGGTTCTCGCGCTCGGCCAGGCGCACGAACAGCTCCAGGCGCAGTGCCAGCGGGTCGGAAAAGCTGCGCGAGAGTTCTTCGATCCCGAGCGAGGAAAAATCGATTGTCCGGCAGCCCGAGCGCGCGGCGGCCTCGCGCTCCATCGCCCCGTGGACCAGCAGCGGCTCGTGGCCGCGTTGCAGGATGATCCAGGCCAGGGTGAGCGGCTGGCCGCCGGCCAGATAGTAGACATCCGGGCAGTCGTGGGTGGCGCCCACCGCCCAGAGGATGTCGATGTTGCGTTCGGCCAGCAAACGCAGCAGGTCGGCTTTCATAGCTTCTCGATTATGGAATCATCCACGCGGAAACTGTGCGAGTCATCCGGGAACGCACCGCTCCGGACCTCGTCGCAGTAGGCTTGCACCCCGCGCAGGACCTCGGCGGGAAGGTCGGCGAAGACTTTGGCGAACTTGGGCGCGCGCGGGCTGAGGCCCAGTATGTCGTGCAGCACCAGTATCTGGCCGTCGCAGTCCGGCCCGGCCCCGATGCCGATCGTTGGGATATTCAGCCGCGAGGTGATGAGCGCTGCCAGACGGCGCGGCACGGCCTCCAGGACCACGGCGAACGCCCCGGCCTCCTCCACGGCCCGGGCATCGGCCAGGATACGGCGAGCGCTTTCCTCGTCCTTGCCCTGCACTTTCAGCCCGCCCAGCATCGAGCGGAACTGCGGGGTGAGGCCCACGTGGCCCATCACCGGGATGCCGGCCCCGACCACGGCCCGGATCACCTCGGCCGAGCGGATTCCGCCCTCGATCTTCACCGCGTCCACCCCACACTCCTTGAACACGCGCACGCAGTTGGCCAGGGCGTCGTTCACCCCGGTCTGGACCGAGCCGAACGGCATGTCGGCCACGCAGAACGCGCGCTGCACCCCGCGGGCCACCGCAGTGGAGTGATGCACCATCTGGTCCAGGGTCAACGGGACAGTGCTCTCCAGGCCCAGCATGGTGTTGGCCAGGGAGTCGCCGCAGAGCACGATATCCACCCCGGCCTGGTCCACCAGGCGGGCGAAAGTGTAGTCATAGGCTGTCACTGCGCACAGATGACCCTCGGGGGCCTTGCACGAGCGGACCGTGAGCAGGCTTATTTTCTCGGGTGAGGTCATGGCTTATCTGTCTTCGGTTGAGTGGTATTAGTTCGCAACGACGGATGATTCAATATAGTCCGGGGCGCCCAAGTCAACAAGAAATTGGTGCCCCCTCCGCTGTCCGCAGTTGACAGCCGCGCCGCAGGGTTGAATATTATTTTCAGTCTATCCGACCGACACCCGTCCCTCGACCCGCCCGGAGGCATGCTTGGACCGCCCGCCTGTACCCGACAGCTATCCGCCCCTTTCCCGGAACAACGAAAAGCTCCTGGGCAAGTTGAGCCAGCGCAAGTGGCGCGAGGAAACCGGCCTGTTCGTGGCCGAGGGCGTGCGCCTGGTGGAGGAGGCCCTGGCTTGCGGGGTGGATATCGCCTGGGCGGTGCGCGGCCCGGAGGGCTCCGACACGTCGGCCAGAGCGCGCGGTGAGGCCCTGGCCGCGGCCCTGGCCGCTAAGGGCGTACCGGTCTACCGGGCGGAGGAGGCCGCACTGCGCCGCGTCCTGGACACGGTCACTCCGCAGGGGGTGGCCGCGGTCTGCCGTATCCCGCACCGGAGCCTTCCGGAATGGACCCCTCCGCAGCAAGCGGTGCTGGCTATCTGCGACGGCCTGAGCCAGCCCGGCAACCTGGGCTCGCTTGTACGCGCTGCTGCAGCGGCCGGGGCGGCGGCGGTTGTTCTGGCTCCAGGCACGGTGGACCCATACAATCCCAAGACCGTGCGCGGGGCGATGGGCGCGCTGTTCCGCCTGCCCGTGTTCCAGGCACGGGATGAGGGGGAGTTGAAAGAATTTCTGGCCCGCCACTCGTTTAGCCTGTACGAGGCCGCTGTGGGGGGCGAGGACATTTTCGCCGGCGCGGGCTATCCCGACCGCACCGCGGTGATATTCGGCTCCGAGGCGGCCGGGTCTGGACTGAGCTTGGCCTTGGGCGGGGCGCGGCGGCTCTCGGCGCCCATGCAGTCCGGGGTGGAGAGCCTCAACGTGGCCGTGGCCGCCGGGATCGTGCTGTACGAAATATGCCGCCGCGTGGGCCAACCCTCCGTCGCGGGGAGGTGAACCCTGGAACTCCGGATACTCATAGCGCTGTATCTGGGTGTGCTGGGCGCGATGCTGGGCAGTTTCCTCAATGTCTGCATCTACCGTCTGCCGCGAGGCGAGAGCGTGGTCACCCCCCGCTCGCACTGCCCGCGCTGCGGACGGCTGATACCGTGGTACGAGAACGTCCCGGTGGTGAGCTGGATTTTCCTGCGCGGGCGCTGCCGCGGCTGCCGGGGGGCGATTTCGATCCAGTATCCATTGGTCGAGCTGGCCGCAGCCTGCCTGGCCGCCGGGTCCTGGCTGCGTTTCGGCGCGAGCTGGGACACTCCGGCTATGGCCGTGCTACTGCTCATCCTGCTGGGTATCCTGGTCACGGACCTTCAGACCTACACCATCCCGGACTCTTTTTCCCTGGGCGGCCTGGCCGCTGGTGTCGCTTTCTCGTTCCTGCCCGGCGGGATCAGCCCGCTCCAGGCGGCCCTGGGGACGCTGATCGGAGGAGGGGTGCTCTACCTGGCCGCAGTGGCCGGGCAGGCCGCCCTGGGGCGCGAGGCCATGGGCGGCGGCGACATCAAGATGCTGGCCGCCATCGGCGCTTTCACCGGCTGGACCGGAGTGCTGTTCACTCTCTTCGCCGGGTCGGTGGCCGGCAGCCTGATCTACGGCTGGATCAACTACGTACAGCGCAGGAAACGCCTGGTGCCGTTCGGCGTGTTCCTGGCCCTGGGGGCGGCCCTGTATGTGTTTCGCGGCCGCGAGCTGACCGCCTGGTACCTGGGGCTTTTCCATTTCTAAGCCGGCTGGCGCAGTGGACTCAACCTGGAGGCGACCGATGAACGTGGGCTGGAGCGATTTCGAGGCTGTCCAGTGGCGCGAGGGCATCCCTGGGGTGCGGTTCAAGATCCTGCAGCACGCGGGCTGGCGCGTGCGCCTGGTGGAGTTTGCCGCCGGGTTCCGCGAGCCGGATTGGTGCCTGCGCGGGCACAGCGGCTATGTGCTCTCCGGAAATGCCGTTCTGGAGATGGACGGCGGGCAGTTGGGGCTGGCCCCGGGCCAGGCTTTCATCCTGCCCCAGGGCGAGGAGAACCGTCATATCATCCAGGTGGGCGGCCAGCCGATCCAATTGCTGCTGGTGGAGCTGGATTAGAGTACGTGCGGAGAGGCTCGGCCGATCCAGGGGACAAAACGAACAGGGGCACGCCTTGGCGCGCCCCTTTTTTTCCATCGAAATAAATTCTCAGGCAATTGCCTACCTGGAGCAGTGCCCCGATCCGCCGCAGCCGCCGCTGCCAGAGCCTGCGCCGCTGCCGCTGCACGAGCCGGAACCCGATCCGCCGCAGGTGCCACTACAGGTCCCGGTGCAGGTGCCGCTGCAAGTGCCGGTGCAGGTCGCCGTGGCGGCCACGTCATCGGCGTCGGCCAGCAGTGTCTGCGGAGTGACGATGGACAGCAGGCCCTGCAGCACCGCGCGCAGGCGGGGCATCTTGTCCAGAAGGGAAAGAAGGGACGGCGACAGGCTGACATTCAGGGTGCCGCTCTTTGTCAGGCAAGCGGTGTTGGTGCAGCCGGTGCAGGTGCAATTGGTGCAGGTGCAGGTTCCCGAGCCGCATGTGGCCAATGCCGTGACCGTGCGCCCTCTCGTTCCCGAGCAGGCGGCCTGGAGCGGGGAGCCCAGGCAAAGGACCAGGGACAGAATCAACAGAGTTGACGCCCAACCGCTCAACCGTCTCGACATGACAACCTCCCGGCTTGTTCCGTTTTCGCTTCGTTGGAGCAGGGGAATGGAACGAAGATACTCCGCTTCCGGGATCATCCGGCTGGAATCGACTGGATTTAAGACGGAGTTTCAGCCGCCCGGGATTGGGAGCATTTTGTAATAAATAATGTGTAGCATTGATTGCCCCGAAATGCAAGAATAATCTCAAGCTGTCCTGCGGGCTTGCTCCGAGGGAACCGTTTCAGTATGCTTATAGCGATGCTGCGGGCTTCGCTCCCGCGGCGCACCCGATTTTTGGACAGGGATACCGAGTGAATGACTGGAGGCTGGGATGAAAGTGGCGTTTTTTGACACACGACCCTACGACAAGCGAAATTTTGAAAAAGAGACGCAGATCGAATGGCGCTTCCTCGAAATGCGTCTGAGCTGCGAGAGCGCGCCCGCGGCGAACGGGGCGGATGCGGTCTGCGTGTTCGTGAACGACCGGGTGGACAGCCGCTGCCTGGATTGCCTGAAACGCGAGGGCGTGCGCCTGGTGGCCCTGCGCTGCGCCGGGTTCAACAATGTCGACCTCAAGCACGCCGCCGAGATCGGCCTGCCGGTGGTGCGCGTGCCGGCCTACTCGCCCAACGCGGTGGCCGAGCACACGGTGGCCCTTCTGCTCTGCCTGAACCGCAAGATCCACCGGGCGTTCAACCGTGTGCGCGAGCTGAATTTCTCGCTCAACGGGATGGTGGGGTTCGACCTCTGCGGCAAGACTGTCGGCATCCTGGGTGCGGGCAAGATCGGGCGGATCGCGGCCCGGATTTTTCGCGGCTTCGACTCGCGCGTGCTGGCCTGGGATGCCTATCCGGACGAGAAATGGGCCGCCGGGTGCGGGGTGTCTTTCGCCCCGCTGGATGAAATCCTGGCCCAGGCGGACGTGCTCTCCCTGCACACCCCGCTCACGCCCGAGACCCACCACCTGATAGGCGACCGCACGATCGGCCTGATGAAGCGCGGGGTGTACATCATCAACACCAGCCGGGGCAAGCTGATCAACACGCGCGCCCTGATCCGCGGCCTCAAGACCGGGCAGATCGGCGGCGTGGGCCTGGATGTCTACGAGGAGGAGGAGGGCGTGTTCTTCGAGGACCTGAGCGGCGAGGTGCTGGAGGATGACGAGCTGGCGCGCCTGCTCACTTTCCCCAACGTGCTGATCACCTCGCACCAGGGTTTCCTGACCCAGGAGGCGCTGGCCGAGATCACCCGCGTGACCGTGCAGAACCTGGCCGCCCTGGCCGAGGGCCGTCCGTTCCTGCCCGAGACCGTGCTCGCCTGAATTGTCGTGTGGCTTGGCTTTTCAACTTGCGGCCGGGACTGTCGCACCATGGTCCCGGCCGCCTCTTTTTTGCTTTTCATTCCGCCCGGACCGGTTTATTCTTCTGTCATCCCTGCCTGACGTCGCAATCATCGATACGACTACCAATTCTTCCGGAGGCCGACTGTGATCAGACCTGGTTCATTCCACCGTTTGCTGTCAGTTTCCCTCACCCTGGCCTGCCTGGGCCTTTTTGCCGCGGCCACGGCCCTGCGCTGCGCCGACATCCCCCGTCCCGAGCACCCCGAGCCGCAGCTCGAACGCGCCGACTGGATTAACCTCAACGGCCCCTGGGAGTTCGAGCTCGACCCGGGGGTTTCCGGCGAAGCGCGCGGCCTGCAGAATGCCGGGGCGGCTTTCTCGAAAACGATCAACGTGCCGTTCTGCCCGGAAAGCCGTCTGTCCGGGATCGCCAATGTCGATTTCATGAGCAGTGTCTGGTACCGCCGGACCTTGGAAATCCCCGAAGCCTGGCAGGGCAGGCGAGTGCTGCTGCATTTCGGGGCCGCGGACTACGAGACGAAAGTCTGGCTGGACGGCGAGCCGGTGGGCGATCACCGCGGCGGATACACCCCGTTTGTCTTCGAGTTGACCGGCAAGGTCAAGCCCGGCAGAGGTGTGCTGGTCGTGTGCTGCACGGATGACCTGCGCGCCGGGGTCCAGCCCGCGGGCAAGCAGTGCCCGGAATATTTCTCGGCCGGCTGCAGCTACACCCGCACCACCGGCATCTGGCAGACAGTCTGGCTGGAGGCGGTGGGCCGCTCCTACGTGAAAAGCTTCCGCGTCTACCCCGACCTCACCGCGGGCGCGGCGCTTTTCAACGCCAGCGTGGTGGACCCCACGCCCGGCCTGCGCCTCAAGGCGGTTGTCTCGGCCGGGGGAAAGAAAGTGGGCGAGGCGGTTGTCCCGGCCGGCCAGGGTGCGCCTTTCAGCGTAAAAATCCCCAAGCCCCGTCTCTGGCAGATAAGCGACCCGTTCCTCTATGACCTGGAACTCACGCTGGAGCAGGACGGGAAAGTTGTCGACCGGGTGAAAAGCTATTTCGGGATGCGCGAGGTGACGGTCGAGGGGATCAATGTGCTGCTCAACGGGAAGAAAGTCTTCCAACGCCTGGTGCTGGACCAGGGTTTTTACCCGGAGGGTATCTACACCGCGCCCACGGACGCGGACTTGAAGCGTGACATCGAGCTGTCGCAGGCCGTGGGGTTCAACGGCGCGAGGCTGCACCAGAAAGTGTTCGAGCCGCGTTTCCTCTACTGGGCCGACCGTCTGGGCTACCTCTGCTGGGGCGAGTTCCCCAACTGGGGGATCGACCACGCCAGCCCGGCCACCCTCGAGCGCGTGCTGCCCGAGTGGCTCACCGAGCTGGAACGGGATTTCAACCATCCCTCCATCGTGATGTGGACCCCGTTCAACGAGACCCCGCGCGACACCGACCCCTGGCTGCTGCGCACGGTCTACCTCGCGACCAAGGCCCTCGATCCCACCCGACCGGTCCACGATGTCAGCGGTTTCCGCCACGTCCAGACCGACATCTACAGCGTGCACAACTACGAGGGCGACCCGGCCAAGTTCGCCGCCTTTTTCGAGCCTTTCCGCGCCGGCGGCGAGCCCTGGCGTTTCGACCCGGAGCATGACGCTCCCTATGCCGGCCAGCCCTACATCGTGGACGAGTACGGCGGCATCTGGTGGAACCCCGGCCAGGCGGGCGGACCGGCCTGGGGCTACGGAGGCCGGCCCAGGAGTGTGGAGGAGTACCTCCAGCGCTACCGCGGCCTGACCGACGCCCTGCTGGACAACCCGAAAATGTTCGGTTTCTGTTTCACCCAGCTCTACGACATCGAGCAGGAGGTGAACGGGATCTACACCTACGAGCGCAAGCCCAAGTTCGACAGCGCGGTGCTGCGCGCGATCAACTCGCGCCAGGCGGCCTACGAGAAATAGATATTCCGGGACGATTGCGAAACGCTTACCTGAGGAGAGAGGAAAGAGGATGTCACGGCTTAGAATCGCATTTCGGTCCACACTCTGCCTGTTGCTTGCCGGGCTGGCCGTCTCCTGCGGGCGAAGCGCCGCGCCGGGAGCACCGGCCCGGGCCGGCGGCCACGCCTATGTGGTCGTGCCGCCGGGGACGCACCCCGGGATTATCTTCTCGAAGCAGGAGCTGACCGCCCTGCGCGAGCGCGCCAAGGCCGAGGGCCTTCCCGGCGAGGCCTGGCAGAAAATTGTCAGCCTGGCCCACTCCGACTCCACGGTGCGTTTCGAGGGGGCCTGGGAAGCCCATCGCCTGCGCGCCATGGCCCTTCTCTACCAGGTCAGTGGGGAGAAGGCCGACGCCCGCGCGGCCATCGATACTTTCATGCAGGTGCTGCGCAGCACCGACCCGGTCGAGTACTACAAGAAAGTGAACGACGATTTCTTCGAGACCGAGAACTGGCCCCTGGCTTTCGCCTGCGCCTGGGACTGGCTGTACGAGGCTATGACCGCCGAGGAGCGCGCCGAGGCCCTGCCCAAGCTCGAACTCTGGTGCCAGGCCCTCTACGACCACACGGAATCCTGGTGGTGGCGGGATGCCTCCTACAACTGCGGGGCGATCCCGGTCGGGGCGCTGGGGCTTCTGTGCACCGCGATCCGCGGCGAGGCCACGCACCCGGATTTCGGCAAATGGTTCGAAAGCTGCACCCAGCGCATCCGGGACAACTATTTCCCTACCGCCTGGCGCGCCAACGGCATCTGCTACGAGGGCCCCTGCTACGCCCAGTACACCCGCAACGCCCTGGAGTTCGGCGAGGCGCTGCGCCGCACCGGCGGGGAGGACATCGTGCACGGCAGCGGCGCGATCAACGCCATGCACTATCAGGTGTTCCAGTGGCTGCCCCAGGGCGGCTGCGCCCCGGTGGGCGACAACACCGAGTACGGTCGCCGGGTGTTTGTCGGCTCCTATATGCTGGGCATCGGCGAGATGCAGGACTCGGCTGCGCTCTGGACTTTCGAGAAATACACCGACCGCAAGCGTCTTGACCCCCTGATGACGTTCCTCTGGTGGCCGGACAGCCTGGCCGCGGTCAGCCCGGGGCAGGCCGGCTGGCCGACCTCCTGTTATTTCGAGATCGCCCCGTTCCGCGCCGGGTACATTTTCTCCCGCTCGGAATGGGACAACGAGCGCGCCCATTTCTTCGCTTTCGTCACCCGCTACACCGGGGCCAACCACCAGCACTACGACCACAACACGTTCCTGTTCCACGCGTTCGGGGATGAGTTCGGCACGCACCGCAATATATACAGCTATTCCGACCCCGACCACGGCGCGGACAAGGAGCACAACATCGTGATCGTGGACGGAGGCGGGTGGCCGGCCCACGACCGGCCCGGGTCGGCCGGGGATGACTGCTCCACCGGCGGGCTGATGGTGGGCCTGGGCCTGGGGCATTTCGCCGACTACGCCCGCGGGGATGCCCGCAACTCCTACCACGACAACTCGGTGCCGGGAAGCTGCCCGGCGTTGCGCGCCGACCGCGCGGTCCTGTTCGTCAAGCAGGGCGCCGCGCCCTACCTGCTGGTGACCGATGACATCCAGCAGAGCACCGGCCGCCACGCTTACGACTGGCAGTGGTTCTGCCCCGACAGCACAGTGAGCGGCACGGGCGCCGCGGCCGACCCGGTCCTGCTCCACGGACAGAATGCCGACTGCTCGATCACGCTCCTCGAACCGGCCCGGCCAGCGCTCGGTTTCAGCCGGGTGGTCAGCCCGGGAAAGCGCCGCAGCAATGATCTGGGCCTGATCAAGGTGCACCAGAACGGCAGCCGGGTGCGCTACGTGGCCCTGGCAGCGGCCTGGGCCAAGGGCGCACCGCAACCCACGGTCAAGGCCGGCCCGGCGGTCACAGGCAACCCGCGCGCAGTGAGCCTGACCGTGGAGGGCGAGGGGTTCAGCGACCTTCTGCTCTGGCAGCCCGAGGACTCGCTGGATGGGCCCGCGCCGGAGATCACCTGCGGCGGGATGCGGCTGCAGGGCTACCTGGGACTGGTGCGGGTGGGCACGGACGGCGCGGTGAGGGGCTATGTCCTGGGCGAGGGCGGCGCTCTGGCCTGGAACGGCAGCGACCTGGCCCGCTCCGGCCGCACGGCCAGTGTTTCGGCGGATGGCGTCCAGATCTGGGTTTCCGGCAAGCTGGAGAGCCGCCAGGGCGACGCCCCCACGCCGGGCGAGGCCACGGTCCGGACGCTTTCTGACCGGACCGCCCTGTATTTGGACAGTCAGCCGGTGACCGGTCAACCTGCCGGAGAGGGCTGTCTGCATGTGGGTGTGAAAACGGTGCATTGAAAGTAATGTATTGCCTTGAACGGGGTTTTTGTGCTAATATCTTTACGTGAATGAACGTAAGATGTCAGCCGAAAACCCCGTTTTGGATGGAGCGGCTCTTGCCAGGTTCCAGAAAGAAAAGCCTCCAAGGCCCGCCGGCTGTGAGCCGGCAGGCGACCCTGGAGTCCGAGTTGGCCTCGCTGCAGACCCGCCTTCAGCTCGTACAGGCCGCGCGCGACCGGCTGAGCCTTCAGTTGGCCACTTACCGTAACAGCCTCGGCATTTGCGAGCTGTACCTCGATGAAAACCTGAATATAACAGGTTGCTCGGATGATTTTCCGGCCCTGGCGCCGGAGATAAGGTCCCTGGTGGTCAACCGGGACAGCCTGGCCGAGCTGGTCGAGCCGCAGGCTTTCGAGCGCCTCCGCAAATTCTTCCAGGACCTGGCGACCCTGCGCAACAAGCCACACGAGCTGGAGAAGGACTGGTCGCTGTTCTACAGCGGACCGCAAAGCGAGGAAATCGTCGGCGTGGACTGGCGCGTGTCCAGCCTCTGCCGGACCGACAAATGGAGCATCCGCTCACGGGACG
>JAJFUG010000145.1 GCA_021372515.1 bacterium | reverse complement strand
GAGCACCACCGCCGTGGCCGGGGTGACAATCCACAGCCGGTTGGCCGGGTCGACCGCCATGTCCAGCACGCCCACCTGGCCCAGGGCGGTGGTGAACGAGCTCACCTGGCGCGGGGCCAGGCCGCCCTCGAACCCGCCGGGGATCACCCCCAGGCCGCCGGTCTGGTAGCCGATCCAGATGTTGCCAAGGCCGTCCGCGGCCACGCAGCGCACGGCCCGCTCGGAAAGCGCCCCGGCGTAGCTGCTGAAGGTGAGGTTCTTCGTGTCGAAACGCTCCAGACCGCCGGGCTGGTTCTGGTTGAACTGGCTGCCGACCCAGACTCCGCCGGAGGAGTCGAAAGCCATGTCGCCGCGGATCACGCCCATGGAAAGCGGGGTCTCGTTGGCGGTGTATGTCTCCCAGTGGTCATCCGTGCTGTCTGCCGTGCCGTGGTCATCCAGGATGTTGAACCCCCCGCTGCCGATTACGGTCGGTCCGAACCAGGTGCCCAGGTACATCCGTCCGTCCGGCCCGGCGTTGAGCGAGGCGATCATGTTCATGAGCAGGGGGCTGTTGGCCTCGCTGAAATGGGTCCAGAGGTTGCCGTCCCAGCGGTTCACCCCCACCGCGGCGCGCGGCGTGGCGTCGCTGGCGCTGGAGCACCAGACCGTTCCGCGGCTGTCCACGGCCACGCGGGTGAGCAGATTGTAGAGCGGGCCGGGGAAATTGAGCGCGCTGTACCCGCCCGCCTCGGGCAGAAGCAGCCCGGCGCCGTCCGTGCCCGCCACCGGCAGGCCGTCAGTCTCCAGGGAGGGGCCCAGGGTCGTGACCGCTGCCGGTGCTTGCGCCTCGCTCCAGCCCTGCGCTCCGCGCAGGTAGAGATGGCCCCCGGCGGCCAGGGCCAGGCGCGGGGAAGCGGCCTCCGCCTCCAGAGAGCGCAGGGCGGTCACCGCGCGGCGGCCGTTCGGGGCGTTGTCCGGGATGAAAAGCTCGCCGGCCATGACTTTGACCGTATCGCGCCAGGCGGCGTACAGGGAACCGTCGGCTGCGGCCTCCACCGCGGTCACACCCAGCGCACCCACGCCCTCGGACGCGCCGAAACGACGCAGGGAACCGTCCGCGCTCAAGCGCCACAGCCCGGTGCTTGAGGCGAACCAGACCGCGCCGTCCGCCGCGCAGGCTATATCGTAGACTACGGCGTCTTCCAGCAGGATCCGGCTGCCGCTCACCGGGCTTACCGTCCCGTCCTCCAGGCTGAACTGTCGCGCTCCGGAGCCGGTGCCGGCCCAGAACTGAAAGTCATCGCTCCCGGCGGGGCGGGCCAGGCATAGCACACGCTCGCCCGGCAGGCCGTCGAACGACCCGGCGCGGGTCCAGCGCCCGCTTCCTGTGCCGAGGATGAGGCCCATCTCCTCGCTGCCGAGTATCAGAGAGCCGTCCGGCATTACCAGCAGGGCGTTGAGGTCGGTGGCGGGAAGGCCTTGGTTGCGGCCGAAAGAGCGCCACAGGTGGCGCACGGTGTCGTAGCGGACCAGCCCCCCACCGGTGGCGCACCAGAGCGCGGTCCTGTCCGGAGACATCTCGGCGGCCCGCACGCGGTTGGTCTCGGCGAACTGGGTCCACTGGGCGGCGAGGCCCATCGGCAGGGCGAGGCTTAGCAGGATGAACAGCGTTGCGGTTCTCATCTCTGGCGTCCCCCCGGCTGCTGCCCCTGAGGCTTGCGGCCTGTCTGCGCTCCGGCCGGGGCCTCTTTCTTGAACGTGAATTCCTTGCCCGGGGCCGCCTCGCTCAGACGCAGGCCGGCCTCGTTGGCCAGGGGGCCGGGTTTGATCCAGTAGCGGGCGTCCGGCTCCAGCGGCGCAGCCGGGCCGAGCAGCACACGGTGATGGTCCAGGCTGTCCAGGTGCGCGGCCTGAATCTCGACCCTTTTGCCGGCGGAGTCCCCGGCGCAGAGCCTGAAAGACGCGGGGTCGAACGTTTGCAGGCTGTCTAAGTAGTCATCGAACGCCAGGCCCAGGCGCAGCGAGTCTATCACGCTGACCGTGAGCAGGAGCGGGGCGGTGGTGTCGGCCAGGGCCAGGCGCAGGTCGAGCACAGTCGGTTCGGCGCTCGCAGCGGCCAGGGTGTCCAGACCCTCCTCGCGGCTGAAATCGAAACGCCGGTTGCGGTTGCGGTCGTGGTAGGCGTTGAGCCGGAAAGAGCCGAAAGGAAGGTAGGGCAGGCTCCAGCGGCCCGAGGAATCGCTGCGGCAGTCGAAAGCCAGGCCGGTGTCGGCGGCGGAGACCGCGCAGATCAGCGCCCCGATCACCAGGGAGTCGCGATAGAACACCCGCCCGCTCAGCCGTCCGGGCGAGAAACGGCTCCCGGTGGAGAACCAGCTTTCGAAAGCGCTGTCGGCCTTGACCCGGTGCAGGTCGGTCAGGCCCGGCTCCAGGCTCACCCGGTAGGTGATATCGGCGCGCAGGCTGTCGGCCGGGCGAAGGTGCACGGTACGGCCCTGCCAGTCGAAGAACAGCCGCCCGGCCGCGGGGGTCAGGTGGATGAGGCGCTCGGCCTCCTGGTGGCGCACACCCTCGCTGAACGTGAGGCTCACCCGGCTGTGACGGTCCACGCCGGTGGAGTCCGGGGCCGGTACGATGCTTTCCACCCGCGGCGGGGTTTTGTCCTCCGGCCCGCCGGTGGGCGCGCCCATCCGGGCGCAGGCCGCGGCGAGGACACAGAGGGTCAGGGCGAGATTGAATTTGATGCCACTGCGCATCGGTCATTCCCCGTGGTATGATTGCCGGAACGCACGGCCGGGAGGCAGCTTCAAGCACAGGCTAATCAAGATACAGGTAAGCGGCGCTCGCGGCAAGTCAAACCCAGGCCCAAAAATCTTGATAACGGTGGGGAAAGGTGTATCTTGAATCGTTCACGAGCGGTCACAAAAACCACACCCATCGCAGTGCTCCCCTTAAACCGGAGTATTCCCAAATATGCCACAGTTGGATAAACAGAAAAAGAAAAGGCTGTTCAGACGGCTGCTGTGGATGTTCTGCCTGGCGTTCCTGCTGAGCAACGGTCCGGGTCTGTACCTGGTGAACTACCCGCTGCTCATCGGCGGGATACCGATACTGTACCTCTGGGGCCTGTTCGGCGCGATAGTGCAGATCTGGATCATAACCTACGCCTATCTCAAGCTCTGGCGGGATGAGACCGAGGTGGACATCACACCGCTGCAGGATGAGCTCGCCTCCGGGAAGGGGGCCGGCCGATGACACCGTTGATCGTAATATCCATCTACATCCTCATCACTTTCATCATCGGCCTGGTGGCCTGGTGGCGCGGCCGGGTGACAGCCTCCGATTTCTACATCGCCGGGCGCAGCCAGGGTTTCATCGTAACCGCCCTGGCGATCATGGCCACCTTTTTCAGCTCGTTCGCCATGCTGGGTGCCCCGGGCATGCTGTACAAGGGCGGCATCGGGTTCGTGTTCTTCATGCTCAACGTCCCGATCTGCGGCGCGCTGATCTGGATCCTGGGCAAGCCGCTCTGGGCCCTGGGTAAGCGTTTCGGCTACATCACCCCCAGCGACCTGGTGGCCGACTATTACCAGAGCGACGCCCTGCGCGTGCTGATTTCGCTGCTGGGCATTGTCTACGTGATCCCCTACGCCGTGATCCAGTTCCAGGGAGGCGGCTACCTGTTCGACGTGATAACCAAAACGAGCGATGTGCACCTGGGGTTCTTCCATCTTTCCGGCGGCATGGTGACACTCGGCTCCTACACCACGACCAGCTTCATCGCCGGGGCGGTGTTCCTGGCCTCGATCACCATGGTCTACACGATCATGGGCGGGATGCGGGCGGTCTGCTGGACCAACGTGTTCCAGGGCGGGCTGCTGGTGATCGGGATGCTGCTGGGCGGGATAATCACGGTGTACCTGCTGGGCGGGGTCGAGGGCTTGTTCCATCAGGTGGCGGCTATCCAGACCGACACGATCCCGAAGGACAGTTTCATCACCCTGCCCGGGCCGGCCGGGATGTACCCGGTGATGTACATCTTCACTTTCACCCTGGTGGCAAGTTTCGGCACCATGGCCTCGCCCAGCCAGTGGATGCGCTACTACAGCGCCAAGGGCCCCTCGGCCCTGCTGCGCAGCATGCTGATCTTCGCGGTCGTGCTCACTGCCTGCTACGTGTTCGGCACGGCTTTCATCGGCCTGGGCGGACGGGTGCTGTTCCCGGATGTCACCCCGGACACGGTGTTCCTGGAGATACTGCACAAGTACCTGCCCCTGGTGCTGGCCAGTTTCTTTGTCACCACGATCATGGCCGCGGCCATGAGCACGGCCAACGGCAACCTGCACTCGTTCGCCGCGCTGATCACCCAGGATCTCTACGTGCCGTTCTTCCGACGCAACGCGGGCCAAAGCGAGCTGGTCTGGGTGGCGCGTTTCCTGATCTCCCTGGCCAGCGTGGTCTCGCTCTGGATCGCGATCCAGCCGGATATCGGCATGATCGTGCAGATCGGGCTGATCTCGATGGCAGTGGCGATGCAGATGTTCCCGGCCCTGATCGGGCCGCTGTGGTGGCGCGGCCAGACCCGCGCGGCCACGATCTGGGGGATCGTGCTGGGCATGGCGGTGCTGCTGGTCACGTTCAAGCCCGCCTGGTTCGGCTTGCCGTTCAAGACCAGCCCGCTGGGGATCCATTACGGGTTCTGGGGCGTGATGGTGAACCTTATGACCGTGCTGGTGGTGAGTACGTTCACCGCCAAGCCGGCCAAAGAGGACATCGAGCGGTATCATGCTGTGCTGAAACAAATCGGGTGAGTCCGAGACCGTTGTGAGATAAGGAAAAGGCCGCCCGCAAAGGGCGGCCTTTTTCAGGTTAGTCCGCCTTGAACGCGGGAACGGAATTTTCATCACGAGGCCCTGTTTCCTCTTTTTGTCTGCCCCGCGTTCGATTGGCGGCCTAAGCTTTGAAAACATGCAGGGAGGAACCTTTATGGATCGTCACGGATTAGGCCGGCTGCTATCGCTGATCCTTCTGGCCAGCCTGTGTGCAGGCTTGTTTCGCCCCCTGGCCGCCCAGGGCCCCGCCGGGCGCCGTCCACTGCCTTTCCTGGACCAGGCGGCGCAGGATTCCTCGTTCCTGGCTTTCAGGAAAAGCCTGGTTGCAGCGGTCAGGGCGAAAGACGCCTCGGTGATCTACGCCTGCCTTTCGCCCGAGGTGTTCTACAGCTTCGAGCCGTTCAAGGGCACGGCGGGGCTGACGGAGAAACTTCAGCTCCAGCGGAAGGACAGCCCGTTCTGGGGCGTGCTGGACACCCTTCTGGCCCAGGGAGGCGGGTTCATCCGGCCGGGGCTGTTCGCCGCGCCCTATGTGCCCTTTTCCTGGCCCAAGGAGCTGGATGGGGAATCCTATATCGCCGTCACCGCCGCCCAGGCCCCGGTGCACAAGACACCGGATGAGCGCGCTCCGCTGGCCGGACAGCTCTCCTGGGAGATCGTCCGCCTGCTCCAGCCGTGGGACGGGAACTCGGCCTGGGCCTGCGTGGTCCTGCCCGGGGATGGCCAGGGTTTCCTGGCCAAGCGTTTCTGCCGGGGCGCGGTGGACTGGCGAACCGGGTTCGAAAAGCAGCCGGACGGCGCCTGGAAGATGAAATTTTTCCTGGGACGGGACTGAATCACCCGGCCGGGTTGGCTTGAGCCGGCTTTGACTGGAGCCGGCATCGCTTCCGGCCGGTATTTTCATTTCGCATTCCGGAGACTGAGGAGAACAGAAGATGAACTCACGCGAGCGTGTCCTGGCCGCGGTGGAGCACCGCACCCCCGACCGCCTGCCGATCGATTTCGGGGCCACCCGCCAGAGCGGGATAATGGCCTCGGCCTACCATGCGCTCAAGCGACATCTCGGGATCGGCGGGGGACGGACCTACGTGTTCGACCTCTACCAGATGCTGGCCGAGGTCGAGCCGCCGGTGCGCGAACGGATGCACTCGGATGTTGTCGCCCTTCGGATGCACGCGGTGTCGTTCGGCCTGCCGGAGGAGGGCGAGCGCGACTGGGTGCTGTGCGACGGCACCCGGGTCAAGGCGCCCGCCACGTTTCAGCCGGAGGTGGAGCCGGACGGCTCGTTCCTGATCCGCTCGCCCGGCGGCGAGCCGCTGGCCCGCATGCCCCGGGGCGGCTACTATTTCGACAAGCTGGTCAAGGGACCCGGAGCGGCGCATGTGGACCCTGAGCGCTGGAGCATCCCCGAGCTGCCCGAGACCGAGCTGAGTCACCTGGAGGCCCAGGCCGCGCTCTGGCGAGGCTCCGGTTACGCCGTGGTGGGCGAACTGCCCCAGGTGGAGTTGTTTTTCGGCTCCGGCGACGGTGGGTTCGATGACTGGATGGTGACCCTGATGACCGAGCCGGAGTATGTGCGCGAGCTGAACGAGAAAGCGGTCGAGGGCATGTGCCGCAATTTCGACCTCTACTGGCAAGCCACCGGCGGCGCGTTCGACATCGCCAAGTTCAACGACGATTTCGGGATGCAGTCGGGCGAGATGGCCGCGCCAAGCCTCTACCGCGAGCTGATCCTGCCTTATTACGCCAGGTATATCGCGCACATCAAGCGCACCGCGCCCGGGCTCAAGATCATGCAGCACTGCTGCGGCTCCATTTTCAACCTCCTGGGCGACATGATCGACGCCGGGGTGGAGATAATAAACCCGGTGCAGACCAGCGCGGCCGGCATGGACCCGCAACGGCTGAAGGACACCTACGGCGGACGGGTCTGTTTCTGGGGCGGGGGCGTGGAGAACCAGGGTGTGCTGCGCTGGGGCACGCCGGAGGATTGCGCGGCCCAGGCCGCGGAGCGGGTGAAGATTTTCGGCGCTGGCGGCGGGTTCGTGTTCAACACGATCCACAACATCCAGGCCGGCACCCCGCCCGAGAATATCGTGGCCGCGTTCGACACGGCGTGGGAGAAGGGGGTGTACTGAAGTATTTGGTCATAGGAAACAAGCAACGAGCAGCCCCGCGGGAAGAGATTCCTGCGGGGCTTTTTTGTGGACGTGAGCGTGCCCCACGGCGCGGACGGCGTTATGCGGGCGTTAATTCAGATTGCAAGTGTAGTTAGTGTTAGGATTTATGTATTCGATATAATATGTGATAAATGATATTATTGAAAGATAATTAACAGTCTTCTAATGAAAAATATCTTGACACTAATATCCCGATAATCTTATAATTAGGTGTATTCTCCCGCCAGGTGAATGTTGTTCCACATGGAACCCTGGGTTTTTCGAAAACTCAGGGTGACATCATACCTGGAAAGGAGGAGCCATGCCTGCCATAGTGTTCCCTTACTCGTCTCATAAGTCATTCCGTACCGATAATCCTGTTTGTTTCGTCCGCAGGATTATTCCCCATCTTACCGCCAGGTCTGTTATAAGGGTTGCCGCTTTTTCGGCTTTCACATTTACAGTCGTGGAAAGGAGGAAGCATGGGGCATTAAGAATGACACTATATCTGTAATAATGGCTTTTGCGTGCGGTCAGAATGTTTTTGCCTGTAGCGCTACTCCTGACAGTGAGGAACACCATGCAAAGCGTAAATCGATTTTTCGGGATGTTCATTCTGTCTTTATTCGCCATATGCGTCTTGGCGTTTGGTGAGTTGGAAGCTCAGTACAATCCACAGGTGGTATGGATTAAAAATGCTTCAGAAGGCGTCATAACGCAGGCTTTATTCGCTCCATCAATCGGAGAGGATGGCGTCCTGTACTTTGGAGGAGAAAGAACATACGCTTTAGGCAAAGACGGAAGTGTAATTTGGGATCCTCCATATATTGCGAAAAGCTTTTATACAAATATCGGATCAGACGGGTCACTTTTTTTAAGTCATCTTAATTCACCTTATCTTTATTGCTATAATTCGAACGGTACTCAAAAATGGCAGCGGCTTGTACCGGGAACTGGTTATGCCGCCGGGCCGCCCGCCGTGGATGAAGAAGGAACTTGTTTTTTTGCATGCTACCTAAACGATTATGTTACGGACACTACGATTGTAGCAATTAATCCTGATGGAAGCACTAAATGGCGAAAGTACAATATTGGAGGTATTGCATACTGTTATCCTTCCCTGGATCGGAACGGGCATTTATTCGTTGCGACTTACCCTGACCCCTTATATAACCCTGGAAAAGTATTTAAGCTGGATAGGAGTAACGGTACAGTGCTATGGACTGGCAATTTTACAACCACCTCACGTGCCACAGTGGAGGTTGTCCTTCCAAATGATAGTATCGCTTTGATTTCTACGATCGCAGGTGAATTGTTTGCCTTTGACCACACAAAAGGATCGAGCAGCCCAATCTGGTCCAGAAGCTTTGGAACAAAATGGCTCAGCTCACCTACAGTGGACTCCGACGGAATAATTTACGTCACTGCTGGGGACGATAGGAAACTGCATGCGATAGATCCATCATCTCCGCAGAGCGATCTATGGTCTTATCAGTTCAGCGACACGGTTGTCACTAGTTTCGATGGACCGACGATTGGTGACAATGGTACGCTTTATGTTTCTCATAGTAACAAACTGTTTTGTTTTTCGTCTTCAAGCCACTCTTTATTGTGGACTTATAATCTGCCCGGCCCATATCATCTTATAACTTACGGTATATCTTTAGACTTTGATGGTACGATTTACCTGTGCCATGAGCTTTCGGGTGGATGTATGGCAATCAGAGAAAACCTTACTGCGTCGACAGGCCTGGCTGGAGGTGGATGGCCTAAGGCGCGGGGCAATTACAGGAACAACGGTATGGTGACGCCTTCTTTTTATGTTAATCCCCTGGCTATTGTTTGTGACACTACGGAGACATCAGGGCAGAGCCAGAAGACATTCAACATAGTCAACCCCGATGATGCCACCCTTACCATCGACACAATCTACTGTGCTCAGGGAGTGCACTATACTGTCAGCACCAGATCGGGAAGTGTACCGGCAAATAGTTCACTCCAGGTGACTGTGCAGTTTTCTCCGCAGAGCGCAGGGCTGTATCTGGATACAGTCAAAGTAGTCTCCGGATCTATTATTCGTAATGTATATTTATCAGGGGTGGGCACATTCACGCCCGCGCCCGAGATTTCCATCTGGCCCACTTCTTTCGATTTCGGCGAGGTGACAGTGGGCGTCACGGCCCGCGACACCCTGACCGTCCACAACACCGGCACGGCCAGCCTGAGCCTCAGCAGCCTCTATGTCACCAACCCGGCGGTCTGGTCGGTCAGCCCCGCCTCCGGCTCGGTGGCAGCCGGGGACAGCCTGAAAGTGGCCCTGGCTTTCAGCCCCACCGCCCACGGCGCGCAGAACGCCCTGCTCTGCATCCTGAGCAACGACAGCGATGAGGACAGCCTGGCCGTGCCGCTGGCCGGCAGCGGCAAACAGTGGCTGTTCAAGCCGGACACTGCCACAGTGCGCCTGGGCGAGACCGCCCAGGTCGGCCTGTTCATGGACAACACCGGCACCGCGGTGTCGGTGGGCCAGTTCGTGGTCAGCGCCAGCCCCGCGGACAAGGTCATGTTCCTGGACGCTGTCACCACCGGCCGCACGAGCGGCTGGAGCGTGGTCGATTCCACGGCCACGGGCGGTGGACGGTTTGTCGTGTTTTACGAGGGCTCCGGCGGAACAATCGCCTCGGGCAGCGGGAATATCCTCACCCTTTCCTACGCCCTGACCGGAAACGCGGTCCGCCACGACACGATCACCCTCAGCCTGAGCCACGTGCTGATCGCCGACGGCTCCCTGGACTCGGTGGGGTTCACCCTCGGCAGCGGCCGGATAGTGGTGGCCGGCTGCGAGATGCCCGGCGATGTGAACAATGACGGCCGCGTGAATGTCCTGGACCTGGCCCTGATCGTCAAGTTCGCGCTGGGCACCCAGTCGCCCACTGATGAACAACGGGATTGCGCGGACATCAACAACGACGGTCTGATCAATAACAACGATGTGACACTTTGCGTTAACCTGATCCTGGGGACCGGCGGCACGCTGCTGGCCGCGGCCGGCGATCTGCCGGTGGACATGTCGGCCGAGGAGGTCAAGACCCTGCTGAGCGGGCTCAAGGCCCTGGGCGTGGAGCCGCAGAAGATCGAGCAGGTCTCGCTGATGATGGCCTCCGCCGGGATGGCGGCCAGTCTGCCCAAGGCTTTCGCCCTGGCGCAGAACAGTCCCAACCCGTTCAATCCCTCGACCACGATCAGCTACCAGGTGCCCGATGGCCGTGAGGTCCAGGTCCGCCTGGAGGTGTTCGACCTGCGGGGCCGTCTGGTCACCACCCTGGTGGATGATCTGCGCCCGGCTGGCACGTACTCCGTGTTCTGGGACGGCACGGACAGCCGTGGCGGCAAGGTGGCCAGCGGCGTGTACATGTACCGTCTGCGGGCCGGCGATTTCACCCAGACCCGCAAGATGGTCCTGCTGAAATAGGTTATCCAACCCTTAAACGATGTTTGACGCGGGAGGGGAAGCCTGGCTCCTCCTCCCGCGGGCGAGGTAAAGATGGTATATAAGATCAAAGCTATCCTGAGTGGATTGCTTCTGATCGTATGTGGAGCAGTGCAGGCGCAGAACAGCCTGTATCTCGACAGCCCGAGCGTGGACGCCGGCGACACGGCGACCCTGCGCCTCAGCCTGAAAAACGATCAACCCGTGCGCAGCGTCCAGTTCGACCTGGTGCCCGTGCCGGGCGCCGATCTGACTTTTCTGGAAGTCAAAGGGTTGAGCGCGGTCAGCGGCTGGACCGTGGCCAGGGCGCTGCGAAAGGACACGCTGCGTGTGATGCTGTACAAGCTGTCTACCGAGGCGATTGCACCGGGCGATACTGCCCTGTTCGCTCTCGAATACGCGGTGAAGGACGGCGCGTATTCCAAGAGGGTGCAGTTTCGCCTGATGGGGATAAACCTGGTGGATGTCCAGGCGCAGCCATTGCCGGCGCTTGGGGTGAACGGCGCGCTGAGGATCGATGGCGTGCCGCCGATCCCCGGCGATTCGGACGGCAACGGCAAGGCGGACGTGTTCGACCTTCTATTTCTGTTGCGGGCCTTGTCCTCACAGCGGGACGACAGCGGAGGGTTGAACGATTTCAACGCGGATGGGCGTATCGATGTGTTCGACCTGCTGGCCCTGCTGAATGTCCTGTCCCACAAGTGAGCCGGGACCCGGTGCCTGGTTGCGGCTGCCGTCTTAAGACAAAGCCCCGCGGGAATCACTCCCCGCGAGGCTTATTTGTTTATCCGCCGATCTTTCCGGGCGCTCAGCTTTTCTTTTCGGCCAGGTACTGGTGTATGGCCTGGGCGGCCTTGCGTCCCGCGCCCATGGCCAGGATCACCGTGGCCGCGCCGGTCACGATGTCCCCCCCGGCGAACACTGCTGTCTTGCTGGTGGCCCCGGTGGCCGGGTCGGCGCTCACCGTGCCGCGCCGCCCGAGCTTGAGGTCGGGCGTGGACTGCGGGATCAATGGATTGGGCACGTTTCCTATCGCCACCACCAGCGTGTCCGCCGGGACCACGAACTCCGAGCCCGGCACCGCCACCGGCCTCCGCCGCCCGGACTCATCCGGCTCGCCCAGCTCCATGCGCAGGCACTCCAGGCCGCTCACCCAGCCCTTGCCGTCATCCAGCACCCGCACCGGGTTGCAGAGCAGGCTGAACTCGATACCCTCCTGCTCGGCGTGGTGGATTTCCTCGATCCGGGCCGGCATCTCCTTGCGCGAGCGGCGGTAGATTATCGAGACTTTCTCGGCTCCCAGGCGCAGCGCGGTGCGCGCCGCATCCATGGCCACGTTGCCGCCGCCCACCACGGCCACCCGGCGCGAGAGCGCGATGGGCGTGTCGTAGACAGAGTCGAAGGCTTTCATCAGGTTGGAGCGGGTGAGGTACTCATTGGCGCTGTACACGCCGTTGAGGTTCTCGCCCGGGATGCCCAGGAACATGGGCGCCCCGGCTCCGGAACCCACGAACACGGCGTCGTAGCCGCCCTCGCCCAGCAGCTCGTCTATGGTGTCCAGCTTGCCGACAACCGAATTGTATTCGAACTTAACGCCCAGGCGCTCCAGGAACTGTATCTCGCGGCGCACGATCTCCTTGGGCAGGCGGAACTCCGGGATGCCGTAGACCAGAACTCCGCCGCCGCGGTGCAGGGCCTCGAACACCGTGACCGCGTGTCCCTGGCGCACCAGGTCGCCGGCCACGGTAAGGCCGGCCGGGCCCGAGCCGACCACCGCCACCCTGTGCCCGGTGGGAGCGGCGACAGGCGGAAGCTCCACCTGGCCGGAGCTGCGCTCCCAGTCGGCGGCGAAACGCTCCAGGCGACCGATCGCTATCGGCTCGCCCTTGACCCCCACCGTGCAGAACAGCTCGCACTGCTCCTCCTGCGGGCAGACCCGTCCGCAGATCGCCGGCAGAAGGTTCTTTTCCTTTATTTTCCGGGCCGCGCCCTGGAAATCGCCCTGTGCTATCAGGCCGATGAAGGCCGGGATGTCCACCTCGACCGGGCAGCCGCCCTCGACCGCGCCGGTTTCGCGGTTCAGCTTTCCCACACTGCACGAGGCTTTCCTGCACTGCATGCAGCGGCGGGCCTCGGCCACGGCCTGCAGCGGCGTGTAACCGTGCGGGACCTCGCGGAAGTTCCTGATCCGCTCGGCCGGGGGCTGCTCGGGCATGGGCTGACGGGGCAGCTCCCAGGGCTTGGCGTTCGGGGCCGATGACGGCTCGTGGGCAGCCGGCGCGGTCGCCTGCTCCGCGGGCAGGGAGTCGATCTGGGCTTCCAGACGGCAGGGATCCTCCGGCGAGGGGTGGCGTTCGGCGAACTGTTCGCGCGCCTCCCGCTCCTGGCCGATGTACATGCGCTGACGGTTGACCAGGGTGTCCCAGTCCACCTGGTGCCCATCGAACTCCGGCCCGTCCACGCAGGCGAAACGCGTCTCGCCCCCCACCGAGACCCGGCAGCCGCCGCACATCCCGGTCCCGTCGATCATGATCGGGTTGAGGCTGACCAGGGTGCGCACGCCCCTCTCACGGGTCAGGTCGCACACCGCGCGCATCATGGGCGCAGGTCCTATCGCCAGCACCTGCCCGACCGGGTTGCCGGCGCTCAGCACCTCGTCCAGCACCTGGGTCACAAACCCGTGCCGTCCGTAGGAACCGTCATCCGTGGTGACATGCAGCTCATCGCAGGCCTGGCGCATCTCCTCTTCCAGGATCAACAGCTCTTTGGTGCGCGCTCCGATAACGCCGATCACCCGGTTGCCGGCCTCGCGCATGGCCCGGGCGATGGGCAGGGCCACGGCCACGCCGATGCCGCCGCCCACCGCGGCCACGGCGCCCACTTTCTCGATATGCGTGGGCTGGCCCAGCGGCCCGGCGACATCCCAGACCTCGCCGCCCTCGGGCAACTGGCCCAGCTCCAGGGTCGAATGGCCGACCATCTGGAATATCACGCGGATGGTGCCGCGCTGCGGGTCGCTGGCGGCTATGGTGAGCGGGATGCGCTCGGCCTGCTCGCGGGCGCGCAGGATCACGAACTGTCCGGCTTTTCTCTTGCGGGCGATTTTGGGGGAGAGTATTTCCAGGCTGACCGTGTTGGGTGCGATTATCTTTTTACTCGTGATTCTTGCCATCGAGGGTTCTCCCGGAGCACAGCTTGAGATTTTCGTGTTCGATTTGGGTACGAGCGGCCGGATTGCCTGGGGAATACGGCTTTAAGCGATGGGACCGGGCCGCGGGAAAGGGCTGAATATAATGCGATAACGAGGACAGGGCAATGAAGGAGAAGCGGATAATCAATGTAGAGAGATTAGTAGTCTTTCTCCTTAATTTATATTACGTGTAGTAAATTAGATATTAATCTATTTTATGCAAAATGAATGGTTGCAAAAAGTATAACATTAATGATTGAAAGGTGATTTCGCAAGATCTATAAATTGGATTAAAGCTGTACAATCAAGCCTTAAATCATCTGTTTGACAGCTATTACAGCAGTATCTATTCTATGGCATTCGTTCATTTGGGTAGACAGACAATCCTATCAAACGATTGTTGTGAAAGTGTCAAGCTTTTCAAGAAGCGGAATAATGCACCTATTCCTAAGAATTTCTCTTGTGTCCTTATTGACAGCGCCGTATTTAACTATAGAGGCCCACTGTGACCGAAGGTCAATGCAACCTATCGTTGTGGGGATGCCTACTGTACCCTCAGTCCCCTTCTCATCAAGTAATATAGGAATAATATGGTTTTTGCGCCCAGACTTTGTCATGATGTCTCTTTCATACTTTGTCCAGACCTTCTCGCTGTAATTTGCATCAAGAAATACAAGGTAGTATCTACAAGATTCTTTATAAATCCTTTTTAGAGTATTTTCAAGATCGAGCGCAAGTAAGAAAGATTGCTGGTCATAGTCGTAGAATGTAACAACATCTTCATTCTTTAATTCTGTATTAATTGTCTCAACTATCAGACGCACTTCACCCGCAAATGAGAAACCAATGTCATAAGTATATAGTTTAGAGTGTTCGACGTTATCAGGTTCTATGCCTATTTCTCGATAGAGATCACTTATTTGCAAATTAGAGAGGAAGTACCTGAATAGTGGATCCTCTATCGAGAAACCTGAATCTGACTCGAAAGCAATGTGTTTTCTCATATCTATGTTTTTTGAAGGATCCCAAATTACTTCAGCAATACGCGAACGAATTGCCTTGAGTCCTGGTTTTCGTCTGTCTGGAACTAAATTCAATATTTTATCAAAAGTTACAACCGAGTCAGGAACCTTCGCCAGAGCAAGAAGAAGCTCTAGATATGGCTTGTTCCCGCCAGGGCGCCACTTTTTACCTTTGGCAAACGTTTTGGCGACGTGCATATAGCGTTGAGAAAGTTCAGACATAAGGCGTTGACGGATTCCGAGTAAATCAAATGAAAGAATTTTCACCTCGTCCTGTGTTTCGTGAACCTCTTTAACTGCGCATACTTTGCTGCATATATATTGTGCCAGCCAAAAATTACCAGCACTTTCACCCAAGAGGATATCACGATCCTCAAATAAAATATTCAATGCTATTTCACCTTCGGTTATAAGCTGATCTATCTCATTATCACTTGCTTTTGTTACCTTATATGAACCTAGTCGAGGACCTAGATCATATGCATCAGAAAGCAGTGATATTCCGCTTGCTGGGATACCAATTAATATTGCTTTGGGCGGAGACGATTGCTCATATGCACGATCGCTTAGGCGCTTTAGGTTACCGCCTATTTGCATCCTTCGAGTAACTGATAACAGGTGAAAGTCGTCTATAACGATCATCGGGCAAGATGGGGATACGCTGTTTGAGATGCATTCAAAGAAATTATTTATTTGTATCTCGGCATTGGCGTCTCGACAACTTACATAAAGAAAATCAGTTCCATTTGTCCACTTAAGATCTTCAAAAATCTTATATATAACACAAGTTTTGCCAGTACCTGAAGGTCCTTCGATGAGAAGGTGCTTACCTGGTTGCTCAACATCAGCACGTACTTCACCGTAATGCGCCGGTTTGACATATGTATATTGAGGTAAACCTATGGTTTTAAAAACTTCAACAAGTTTCTTTTTCCCGTTCATACACTATTGCCTTATTTTGTGGATTGTTAAGTTGTGCACAATAAAGACTGGGACTGATTATCAATCTGAGACATTTAAATGATTGTTGTAGTCGAGTTGCATTGCCACAATAAAGTATAATTTAAATTACGAATAATACAATGGTCATCCACATAGATGTTAGACCAATACTCAGAGCGATTCAATTGTTGATAATCCCATACGCCTCAATCCGCCTTAAGCTGCTCCGCGATGCTCTTTGTCCGCTCGGTCAGGGTGTCACCGGTGTGACGGGTGGTCTTGGGCTCGATCAGGATTATCTCGCAGCCCTCCTCCGACACCGGGTTGTGGGGCGCGCCCTGCGGCACCACAAAAAAATCCCCCTCGCTCAGCTCCACTGTGCTGCTTTCCATTTCGATACGCAGGTTTCCCCTGAGGACCAGAAACATTTCATCCTCATCCGCGTGACGGTGCCAGGCCAGCTCGCCTTTGATCTTGACCAGCTTGATGTAAGTGTCGTTCACCTCACCGACCACGCGCGGAGACCAAAGCTCGACAATCTTATCCAGACGCTCTTTCAGGTTGACGGCCTTGTCTTTCATCTGTGTCCCCTCCCACGGATCGGATTAAAAACGGGCCCCGCAGGGGTAATTCCCGCGGGGCCCTCAGGTATGGATTACAGGCTCAATGCGTGCCGGTGCTGCCGAACCCGCCCTCGCCGCGGCGGCTCTCCTCCAGGCTCTCCACTCGCAGCGGTGAGGCCGCGACCACGGGCTGGACAAGCATCTGGGCGATCCGCATCCCGCGCTCCACGCTGAACGGTTCGGTCCCCAGGTTCGCCAGGACCACTTTCACCTCGCCCCGGTAGCCCGAGTCGATCACCCCGGCGAAGCAGTGCAGGCCGTGCCGCGCCGCCAGTCCGCTACGGTCCCAGATCAGGCCGACAAAACCCTCCGGGATGGCGAACCGCAGTCCCGTGGGCGCCAGCGCCCGCTCTCCCGGTCCGATCACCAGAGCCTCGGAAGCCCGCAGGTCCAGGCCGGCATCCCCGGGATGGGCATAGCCCGGCTCCTCGAGACCCTCGGCATCCAGCTGGTAGGGAAGCTCACATCTCAAACTCATCTCAGCCGCCTCTCAGCACGGTCTCAGGGAAATGCGGGCTGGCCAGCTCGTAGAACCGGCGCAGCAGCTTGATCGGGGTCCGTCCCGCCGGGAGCTGCACCCCCTCGGCCTCATCGCGCGGCGGGACATAGGCCTGCAGGGCGTAGCGCCGCACTCCGGCCAGCTCGCGGCAGATCTGCTCGATGTCCTGTTCCGTGTGCAGCCCGGGAACAACAGTGGTGCGCAGTTCGTATGGCCCCTCCCAGTCGCGCAGGATGGCGACGCTGCGGGAGATGTTCTCCAGCTCGAGCTGCGGGCTGCCGGTCATCAGGCGGTAGCGCTCCAGCGGGGCCTTATAGTCCATGGCCACCCAGTCCAGCATCGGCAGCAGGGAGGCCAGGCGCTCCGGCGCGGTGCCATTGGTGTCGAGCTTGACCTTGAACCCCAGGTTTTTCAGGCGCAGGATCAGCTCGCGCAGCCGACTGTTCAGAGTCGGCTCGCCGCCGGTCACGGTCACCGAGTCGACCCAGTTCTCCCGGCTGGAGAGAAGTATCTCCTCCAGGCGCTCCCAGCTCAGCCTTTCTTTCTGCGGATGGATCAGCTCCTGGTTGTGGCAGAACACGCAGCGCATGTTGCAACCGGCCAGGAACAGCACCCGGCACAGCCGTCCCGGGTAGTCGATCATGCTCACCCGGCGCAGAAGGGCGTAGACCGGGCTCAGACGGCTGTCATCCTCAGGCTCGTATACTGTCGCGGCACAGGCTCCCATCGACGGCCAAACATTCGTTTCGGCGTTGCCCATCATACACCCGCCGCCTGGAGTGAAAGCGCCTGGTCGAGCACCTCGCGGATCGCGTTGGGGGTTATCACTCCACTCGTGCGGTAATCCGTTTCCAGCGAAAGATAGGTTTCGATCTCGGCCTCTTCCTCGTTCAGGCGGCTCACTTTTTTGCGGCAGCGCAACGGGCTTTGGGACGGCCCGCTTCCACCGCCGTTCAGACTGTAAACGAACAGGCAGGGTACGCGTTGCGGGTTCAGCACCTCGGCCTGGGAAAAGCGGATCAGGCCCTCGACCGTGCCCAGGTCGAGGTACTCCATCTCGAAACCGGCGTAGGTCTCCTCCTGCAACAGCTTGCCCAGGCGGCGCTTGAGCAGGTCGCACTTGTCGCAGCCCTGTTTGCCGAACACCGCGGCCTTCAGAGTTTTCATCACTCACCTCCCTTGGCCGGGCCGGCCGCGCGGATCAGGGCCGAATTGGCGCCGTTCGGCTCGTTGACTGAATAGTTGCCGCGGCGACGGTCGAGCAACTCGCCCTCGCGCTTGGACTTGTTCCAGTTCTCTATCTTCGAGAAATAGCCCACCACGCGGGTTTCGCCGAACGTCTTGTCGCTGCCGCAGGCCGGGCAGATCTGGTGCAGGCCGCGGGTGATCTCGTTGCACTCGGTGCAGTAGGTGAACTCCGGGCTGACCGTGAGCTGCGCGGTCTGGGTCTTGTAGAAAGTCTCGCGCACCAGGCGGTAGATGGTCTGAGGGTCGGGCCGCTCCTCGCCCACGAACGCGTGGGTGATCGCCCCGGACTCGATCATCGAGTGGAATCGCGCCTGCTTGCGGATACGCTCGACCAGGCTCACCGGGGCCTCGGGGGCCAGGTGCACGCTGTTGGTGTAGTAGACCGTATCCTGCTCGATGGAGCCCTTGACTATCTGGGCCGCCTGACGGTTGAAATAGATCAGGTCGCTTTTGGCAAGACGGCGGGCGGCGCTCTCGGCCGGAGTTTCCTCCAGGGTGACTTTCAGGCGGTGCTTCTCGGCCAGTTTCTTGGTCTTCAGGTACATGGCGGCCGTGACCCGCAGCCCCTGCTCCACCGCGGCCTCGTCCTCGTGGAACTCTTTGCCGGTGATAAACTTGATCGCGTCGTTCAGGCCGATCAGGCCGATGATGTAGGTCGACTCGTCCAGGTCCACGTACGGGCAGCCGTCCATGCTCTTCTTGCCGATCTGCCATAGCGGGCGTCCCCGTCCGCTGATCATGCGCTTGATGTTGTCGCGTTTCTGCACGTGGGCTTCCATCGCCAGGTCCATCGTGGACAGGGCTTCCTCGATCAGCCCCTCCACCGTGCGCCTGCCTTCGCCCGCGGCGCGATAGGCTGCCTGCGGCAGGTTGATCGTCACGTTCTGGAAACCGCAGAAACGCATGCTCTCCGGGTGCAGCAACATATAGTTGTCGTTGATCGTGGTGCGCAGGCGGCAGCAGGCGCTCAGGGTCACCTCGTCCCGGTCGAACACGAAATAGGTGCTCCCGTTGCGGCTGGCCAGCTCGCAGGCGTGGTGCAGGATCGCGTTCTGCTCGGGGTCGTTGAACGACTCCTCGTTCACGTGGAAATCGCACTTCGGGAACTCGAACACCTTGCCGTGACGGTCCCCCTCACCGAATACATCCAGCAGCGCCCGGGCGAACTCCTGGGCGGTGCTGCGGTAATCGGCGTAGGTGACCAGGCGCTCGCCGCGAGATTCCAGCTCGGAAGCCACCTGCCTGTCCGGTACGATCACCCCACCGTTGGGGTTGATCGTCTCGCGGAACACCACCCGGCCCTCGTCCTCCTCGCTTTCGTGCAGGACCAGCTCCATCAGCTTGTGTCCGCGGGAGTCGGTGGCCTCCAGCCGCCGCTCCTCCAGGGCCACCCTGGAGCCGTCCGCCCGGCGCAGCATGTAATGCCCGCCCGGCCCGACCGCCGGCACGGCGCACAAGTAGGCCGGCACCCCGCTGTGGATGTTGAAATCGAGGAACAGGGTCTGGCCGCCGCGGCTGAACGCGTTCTGCGAGCCGTTGAACACCAGTTCCTGGGCGATCTGCTTCAGTTGCGTGCGGTCCTTGCCCTCGACCAGCGGGGCGTAGAACACGTTTATGTAGCCGATGCCCAGAGCGCCGGCGTAGTTGGCCTGCATCGAGGCGAGGAACGTGTTCAGGTGGCCGGTTAGCACCGAGGCGCTACGGGCGGGCTTGCTCTCGGTGTTCAGGTTCTCCAGGCCGGTGAGGCCGTATTTCTTGATGTATTCGAGGCTGTGGCTGGAGCAGTAGACCCGGTGCGGGTAGCCCAGGTCGTGCACGTGGATCATCCCGGTGTCGTGGGCGCGCTTGACCTCGGGGCTGTAGACCGTCTCCAGGGCCCACTGCTTGAGCACCAGCTCGGCGATCGACAGGTTGACCGCCTCGGGGTTGTTGTTGACTATGTTGCTGTTCTCGCTGCTCTTGTTGAACATCAGGGTTTCGACATAGTCGCGCGGCACTGCGTAGATGCTCAGGTCCTTGAGCTGCTCGTTGAGCCCCCGGTCGATCAGCTCGTTGTTCACCAGCTCACGGATCAGGGCCGTGTTGACAGTTGCGAACTCGCCGCCGATGACCCGGTTTTCCACCGCCTTGGCCACCGAGTTGGCGATCTCGCTGTTCAGGCCCGTTTCCTGCATCAACTGGCGCACGATCTTGGCGCGGTCCCAGGGATGGACCACCTCGCTGGTGAGGGATTCGACCAGCAGCAGCCCGGCGTCCGTGGGGTCCACCGCCCCGCCGTGGTCGTGGCGCACCCGGATCTTGCGGCGGGCCAGGTCGCGCATCTTGCGGTAGCGCTTGTAAGCCGCCACGATGCTGGAAAGCTTCTCCTCGGCCAGCACGATTTCCACCAGGTCCTGTACATCCTCGATCTCCGGGATGCGCTGGCCCTTTTCGTCCTGGAATACGTAGTACTCGCTGGACGGGTCGTCGAGGTAGAGGATCACCCGCTCGGTCACCTCGGCGAACTTGGCGCTCTCGACGCGGACGCCCTCCTGCCGGGCTACGGCCTCCGCCGCGCGGGCCACCGCCCGCGTGATTTTTTCCGGCTCGAACGGGACAACCGTGCCGTTGCGCTTCTTGAAATACAAAAACGGTACCGATGAGGGCATGAAACCTCCCGCCATGCAGAAGTGTACTAACTGCTAATGTCCTATCCGGCGAGGGAATGAGAATAGATAGTCATTTGCGCGTTAGTCGGATTCCAATTATTTATCGAGCGGCGATTATATTCATATGGCTGGATTTCAAGCATCCTGGCGGTCTCTTGAGTACTTTATGAGCACAGGCTGTCCTCAACGGAATGTCTTTTCCTGTGACGCTTTTTTAAGATATTGTTCGGCGAAGCCTTGTCAAGAGAAAAACACAAGATATTGTTGTTATTTTTTCAAGGCCATACCAAATGTTGTAACTCACATTGATTCTTTGAGTTGGCTTTATTGAACCGTAAATCACGATTCAATGACATTTATTTCTTGACGTAAACGGTGAGGGAAGTTAGAAAAATGTTAGTTTCGGGGAGCGGTTCCGGGCGCCTGAAAAAAATATTTTTACGTTATCCCGACCCCCTGTACCGGGGGAAAAATCTACTGCGGGCCGGTTTTTTTCTGCTGGCAGTTTTTTCCCCCCAGGCTGTCGCACTGGCCGGGCCGAGCGGCCCGGCCAGCCCGCTGGACACCGCGCTGTACGAACCGGCCCTCAAGCAGGCGACTGCCCTGATGCTGAACATGAAGCTCGACAGCGCCGAGGTGCTGGTGGAGCGCTGGACCCGCGCCCATCCCGGACGGCCGGCGGGACCGTTTTTCCGCAGCGCCCTGCTCTCCTGGCGGCTGTTCCTTCTACCCGAGGAGGACGACGACACCGCGCTCAAGCGCGCCTTCGAGGAGGCCAACGACCAGTGCCGCGCCCGCGCCGAGCGTGTGATGAGCCAGCGCGGCGGGGAGCTGGAGGGCACTTCTTATCTGGGGGCGGTCTACGGCCAGCAGGCCCTGCTTGCCCTGATCGACCGCCGCTGGCTGGCCATGGCGCCCCTGGCCAAGAAAGCCTGGCAGTACGTGCAGCGCACCGTGGCTCTCGACCCGCAGTACTACGACAGCTATATGGGCCTGGGCATCTACCTGTACTTCACGGATATCCTGCCCCGGCTGGTCCGGGTGCTGGCCGAGGTCTACGGGTTCGAGGGCGACCGCGCCCGCGGCCTGGCGAGCCTGGA
The DNA here is from genome assembly GCA_021372515.1 of bacterium. Classification (NCBI taxonomy): domain Bacteria; species bacterium. The sequence continues at coordinate 13,736 of JAJFUG010000145.1, read as the reverse complement.
GCTGGCCGCCCAGCGGGGCTACTACTCGCAGGATGCGGCCGGGATCATGCTGCTCAACATCTACTCCGAGACCGAGCCGCCGGATTCGTCGATCGTGGCCCTGGCGCACTCCCTGGCGCAGCGCTACCCCGACAACCCGCTCATCCAGTGGCGCCTGGGTGATATCCTGCTGCGCCACAAGGATTACGCCGAGGCCGAGACCGTTTTCCGCGCCGTTCTGGAGCGGGTGGACTCGGGGACGCCGTTCTACCGCAACCGCATGTTCACCCGCTGGTCCATGCTCTACCGCATCGGAATCTGCCGTGGCAAGCTGGAGCGCCGGGAGGAGGCCCTGGCTGCATTCGAGGAGATAGTATCCGCCGGGCAAATCAAGCCCGAGTGGTTGCCGTCTGCCGCCAACTTCATTGCCGGTGGGCTGTATCTTCAGGCCGGGGACACCCTGCGCGCCCGGGAGCGTCTGCAGACCGTGCGTCGCCTGCCCGACTTCGAGGGCAGCCGCGACCGGGCCGCCGAACTTCTCCACAAGCTCGATAAATAGAATCGTCTCCCTCCTTTGGGTCTCACGGAATGGTTGCGCTGTCCGGCCGATCAAAGCATTTTAACTCTGTACGATTTTATGGGTTAAATGCCTGGGCGACCTTCCGGCCGGCCCGGCTCAGACATCCAACGGGCCTGGCCCGCAAGTCTGGAGTGACTGGTTATGCCACACGGTTTTCCACGGGCTGAGATGACGTTTTCGCGCAACCGGGGAGCCGCCTTTCTGCGGACAGCCCTGCGGACCCTTCTGCTGGGTCTGGGTGTCCTGCTGGCTCTGGTGCTGATCCTGCTGGTGGCGCTGCGTTTCATTTTCCCGCCCGATACACTTAAAGGAATGGTCGAGGAGCGCCTGAGCCGGGCCACCGGACGCACGGTAAGCGTGGAAAGCGCCGGTTTCACTGTGCTGCGCGGCCTGTCGATCAGCGCCTCCGGCATCCGGGTGGGCGAGGACCCGCGCTACGACAGCCCGTATTTCGTGCAGGCCGAGCGTTTCTACCTGCGGCTCAAGCTCCTTCCCCTGCTGGCCCGCCGTATCGAGGTGCGCAGCCTGCTGTTCGTGCGGCCGGAGGTATACCTGGTGCGCGACCGCGGGGGAGTGTTCAATTTCAAGTCCCTGGCCGGGTCGGACACGACCGCGGCAACCGAGCCGGGGGAGAAATCCTCGGGCGCGGGGTTTGCGTTCCTGCTGGCCGCCGCCTCGGTGGAACAGGCGCGGCTACACTACCGCGACCTGAGCGGCGAGACTCCTGTAGTCCTGGATGCCGGGCCGCTGGACCTGCAGCTCAAGCTGGATGAGTCCCGCTCCCGCCAGCGCCTGGCCCTCGAGCTGATCCTGGAGGGTCTGTCCACCCCCGGGGCCTCCTGGGGTGTGGCGGTGCAGCGCAGCCTGCCGCTCAAGCTGAACCTGGGGGCGGATGTCGACCCCTCCAGCGGCACGGTGGCGATCGACCATCTGGAGGCGGAGCTGGCCGGGGTCCTGCTGGAGGGTGGAGGACGGGTGAGCGACTACCGCGCGGCCCTGCCTGAGTGCTCGCTGACCTGGAAAGGCCAGGTCGGCGACCTGGGCCGCGCCGCCACTCTGCTGCCGCCGGGGCTTATCGACTCGCTGGGCTTGCGGATCACCCAGGGCGAGCTGGAGCTGTCGGGCCAGTTGACCATTAACCCCGGCGGACAGGACAGTCTGGACTGGAGCCTGAGCGCCGACATCACCAACGCCAAGGCCGAGCTGGCCGGCCTGTCCCGTCCCCTGGGCGGGATCGACACCCGCCTGACCCTGCGCCGCGGCGAGCTGCGGGTGGAGAAACTGGATGCCACCTTCGGCCTCGACCCGGTCTCGGTAAGCGGACGGGTCGGACTGGGGGGCGCGACCACGCCCTGGGAGGCAAAGCTTAAAACCTCCCTGCGCCTGGATGACCTGCCTGTCCTGGTTCCCGCCCTGGAGGGCTGGACCAGCGAGGGCCAGCTCCAGGCCGACCTGGCCCTGAGCGGAGTGATCGAGAAGCCCGCTGCGCTCAGTGTCTCGGGCCGGGTGAGCGGAAACGACATCTACCTCAGCGGCCCGTCCCTGCCCCAGCGGATCGGCATCCCGACCCTGAGCGCCGAATTCGCCGGGCAGGACATCCCGAGCCTGGAGGCGAGGGTGCGCGCCGGGGAGAGCGATCTTACCCTGAAAGCCAGCCTGAGCGGTTTTCCGGCCCTGTGGGACGAGAAAGCCTCCGCCGGGCCGCTCTGGACAGCCGAGTTCAGCGGACCGATGCTCAACATATTCGATTTCGTGGCCTCCGACAGCCTGGCATCGGCGGAAAAAGAGAAAGCCAGACCTGAGGGCTCGGCCTGGGTCCTGCCCCTGGCCCTGTCCCACGGCTCCGGCGCCGCCCGTCTGGACCGTCTGGTGCTTTCCCGTTATTTCGACCTGCAGAACGCCGCCCTGGCATTCAGCGTGCGCGACAGCCTGATCGAGCTGCAGAACCTGAGCGCCGAGCTGTACGGCGGACGGGTCGAGGGCCGGGGCAGCCTGGGCCTGGGGACGGACGGCGTGCCGAGGTTCGAGGTGCAGGTGGACGCCCTGAGCCTCGTCGCCGGGCAGGCCGTTTCACCCCTGGCCTCGATCGGCAAGTACATGAGCGGCAGGATCGACACCCGGATCAAGCTGAGCGGCAAGGGCCTGGATACGGAAAAAATCCTGAGCAGCCTGAGCGGTGCGGGCGAGTATATGTTGAGTGACGGGACAGTCTCGGGCTGGCCGTTCCTGGGAAGCCTGGCCGCTTTCAGCGGCATGGGCGAGCTGGACAGCCTGCCGTTTAAGCAGTGGGGCGGCAAGCTGGTGTTCGAGAACGGGCGGGTGCACACGGATAACCTCAGCCTCAGCACCTCGGCCGGTGACTGGAGCGCCAACGGCTCGTTCGGGTTCGACGGCAGCCTGGATTATGCGCTCCGGCTGCACCTGAACGAGTCCCTGAGCACCAAGTACCGGGCCAAGCTGCCGGGCGAGATCGCCTCCTTGCTCTCGGATTCCGACCGCCGTATCGAGCTGGGTTTCAAAATTTCGGGCAGCGCGGACAAGCCCAAGTTCAAGTGGGATTCCGCCCCGGTCAGGCAGCGGGTCCAGGAGAAAGTCCAGGACGCCCTGGGCCGCCAGATCGACAAGTTGTTCTCCGGCTCGTCGAAAAAGGCCTCCGCCGACAGCGCGGCCCCGGCCGACAGCGCGACACCTAAACAAAAAGATGCCCTGAAAAAAGGCGCCCAGCAGCTCATCAACAACCTGTTCAAGAAAAAAAAGAGCGCTGACAGCACCCCTACACCCTGAGCCGGGAGAGAGACAGAGTGCGCCCGGGGCGGGCCTGATTCGCCGTGGCGCGCCTGGCAGGGTGAGGGCGGTGCGGAAAATTTAACTCTTTACAAAATCAACAGCTGAGCTATCTTTAGCTGGTGATTTTGTTCCTGCGGCAAGCATTATGGCAGACAGTCCCCCGCTGTTTCACGCCAGGTGAAAGAAATAAATTCGGCATATCCGTCGTACCTTTCCCGCCAGGTGAGGTGGTGGAGCGAGTCGGTCCGGACCAGGCGAGGCCCGGGGCGGTCGGCGGGTTGGTACAGAGGAGAACTGGGGCGGTAGATGCACGATTTCGAGATGACCAAGGAAAGCATGATTCGCGAGCTGGTCGAGTTGCGTCGCTTGAAATCCTCCCTCGAAAAGGACCTTACCCGGGCGAGCCTTCTGGAAGAATCCCTGCTGGAGAGCGAGTCGCGCTACCGGGGCCTGATCGAGAACATGCCCATTGTCTGTTACTCTTTCGACCGGGAGGGGCGGGTGCTGGCCTGGAACTGGGCCGCCGAGGATGTCTACGGCTACCGCAAGGACCAGGCGCTCGGTCGTCTTATTTACGACCTGATCGCCACCGCGGCCACCCGGGAAGCCACGGAAAAGGTGGTGGACGGTGTGTTCCAGGGCGAAAGCTATGTCGGCCTGAAATGGAACGACCGCAACCGCGAGGGTGTGCCGGGCTGGCGGGTGGGCAACGCTTTCCCGATCCTGCGCGGCAACGGCGAGGTGGAGGCCGGGGTCAGCCTGGTGATCGATATCACCGCCCAGGAGCAGGCCGCCGAATCCCTTCGCCGCAGCGAGGAAAAGTACCGCGACCTGGTCGAGCACTCCGGCAGCCTGATCATGCGGGTGGACACCGCGGGCCGGATCACCTTTTTCAACGAGTTCGCCCAGCGCTTTTTCGGCTGGAGCGAGCAGGAGATACTGGGACGTCACCTGCTGGGGACCATCGTCCCGCTGCTCGATTCCACGGGCGCGGACACCCGTTCGGCCCTGGAGGACCGTCTGGCCCGCCCCGAGCGCTACGCGGTGCACGAGTGCGAGAACGTTACGCGAGGCGGAGAACGGGTCTGGGTGCTCTGGACCCGCAAGGCCGTGTTGGATGACTCCGGCCGCGTGTCGCACATTTTCGAGGTGGGCCAGGATATCACCCAGCGCCGCAAGGCCGAGGAGCAGTTGCGCAAGCTCTCCTATGCCGTAGAGCAGAGCCCCAGCGTGATCGTGGTCACCGACCTGGACGGGTGCATCGAGTACGTGAACCCCAAGTTTACCGAGATGACCGGCTACAGCCCCGAGGAGGTCGTGGGCAAGGCCCCCCGCATCCTCAAATCCGGCGACCACCCGAGCGATTTCTACCGCCGGCTCTGGCTGCAGATCAGCTCGGGACAGATCTGGCGCGGCGAGTTCCACAACCGCCGTAAGGACGGCGAGCTGTACTGGGAGTCGGCCTCCATCTCGCCGGTGATCAACGAGCGCGGCGAGATCACCCACTACATCAAGGTGGCCGAGGACCGCACCCAGATCCGCCAACTCGAGGAACAGCTCCAGTTGCGCCAGCGCATGGATTCGCTCGGCACCCTGGCTGGCGGGATCGCCCACGATTTCAACAACCTGCTCACCGGCATCCTGGGCAACCTCAGCCTGATGGAGATGGACCAGGACGATCTGAGCGGCCGTCAGCGCGAGTACCTCCAGGAGGCCGAGCGCTCCTGCCAGCGCGCCTCCGACCTGATCCGCCAGTTCCAGAGCCTGACCCGCAGCGCCGCCTCGCGCGCCGAGCGCACGGATGTCTACGATATCGCGGTGGAGGTGTTCAAGCTGCTGGGCGAGACCACCGACCGCATGATCGAGAAACGGATCGGTTTCGGGCCGGGCCTGTTCTTCGTGATGGTCGACCCCTCGGAACTGCACCAGGTGCTGCTCAACCTGGGCACCAATTCCGTGCAGGCCGTGGTCGAGCGCGGGGTGCGCCAGGGGGACTACATCGCCCTGCTGGCCTCGGGCTACACCAGTCTGGGCCATGAGGACCCCACCGGCCTGCCCGGGGGACGCTACGTGCAACTGGTTTTCTGCGACACCGGGGTGGGTATGTCCGACGAGGTCAAACGCCGGGCCTTCGAGCCGCTGTTCACCACCCGCGGCAAGGAGAAAAGGGGCCAGGGGCTGGGCCTTTCGATGGTCTACAACATCATCTGCAACAAGAGCAACGGCTTCATCGAGATCGACTCGGTGCCGGGACGCGGGACCGCGATCAACATCTACCTGCCCGAGGTGGCGTCCGGACCGACCCGGCCGGTCACCCCGGTTTCAGCCACGGTCAGGGGCGGCAGCGAGACTGTCCTGGTGGTGGAGGATGAGGAACTGGTGCGCAACCTGGCCTGCCGTATCCTCGAAAGCTACGGCTACCGGGTGCTGAGCGCCTCCGACGGCCAGGAGGGGCTGGAGGTGTTCGCCCGCGAGCTGGACAACATCGGCGTGGTGGTGCTCGACCTGACCATGCCCCGCATGAGCGGCACCATGACCTTTGCCCGGCTGGAGCAGATACAGCCCGAGGTGCGGGTCATAATCTGCACCGGACACAGCGATGAGGACGCCCGCCGGGGAATCCTCACCCGGGCGAAAGCTTTCCTGACCAAGCCCTACCAGGCCGAGGAACTGGCCCGTGCCGTGCGCAAGGTGCTGGATGAGGCCCCGGCCGGGGTGAATTGACACGCAGGTGGAACCCCGCGTTGCGCTTGCGCTCAGGAACGATTATGATTAACCTCGTAAGCTTCGGGGTGGGGGAGTTGCGGGTGTAGGTTTTTCTTCCCCCTTTTCAAAAGGGGGATCGAGGGGGATTGATTTGGCCGCCGGAATCACGGATGCCAAGGATAGATGAGAATTTCAGGTGGTTTGGATTTCTTGATGCAGAGGTGCGGCAGGCCATGCCCGTGTGACAGAGTTTTCAAACGGCGGACCGAATATTCATTGGCAAACGGCAGCAAGGGAGGGATTGTGAATGCGGATGGTATTACTGGTCGACAACGGTGTGATCCGGGATGACTCGCAAGAGCAGGGCGACATCATGGTTTATGTCGCTCCGGACAACCATGAGAAGCGTTATCTCACAGAAAAGCTGCGGCTGGATTCTTACGACATCGAATCGGCGCTCGACCCGGACGAGGTCTCGCGCATTGAGTTAGCCCAGGAACGTGTCTCAATCATCTGGAAGCAGCCGAAAAGCGCGACAATCGATGAGCAGTTCCAACTTGAAGTCTCATCCATGGGCCTGTTCCTGCAGGACGAGCATCTGATAATAGTCATGAGTGAAGGCTCAGTCCCGTTTTCAGCCAAGGAGTTCCAGCGGGTATCCTCGCTGACGGATTTTCTGCTGCGTTATCTTCTGCACACGGTCCGTCACTATGTCGGGCATCTTAAGGTGATCAAGCAGCTCAGCGGCACCCTGGAGTCGAAGATAACCTCCTCCATGGAGAACCAGTACCTGCTGCAGATGTTCGCGCTCAGCGAGAGCCTTGTGTACTACCTTGACGCGATCGAGGCCAACGGCGCGGTGCTGGCCAAGCTCAGGAACATGGCGGACAGACTCGCTTTGCGCAGGGAACAGGTCGATTTCCTGGACGACGTGCTGCTGGAGAACCAGCAGTGCGCCCGTCAGGCAAATATATACAGCACGATCCTTTCGGGCCTGATGGACGCCCGCGGGACTATTGTCAACAACAACATGAACGTCCTGCTCAAGAACTTGACCCTGATCAACATCGTGTTCCTGCCGCTCAACCTGGTGGCGAGCATCCTCGGGATGTCGGAGTTCACCGTGATGACCGGGAACATGGACTGGAGGGTTTCGTACTCCCTTTTCACGCTTGGCATGGTGCTGTTCGGCTGGCTGACTTGGCTGCTGGTGGTGCGGATAATCGAGCGCTACCCGGACGGCCAGACGCGCAAGTCGATACATAAGGCCTGAGTGAGAGAGTCACGGATGGCCCGTATAAAGGTGCGGGAGACTGTACCCGCGTAAAAGACAACACAACCAAAGGCAGACCGATGTTCCGTTTCCTCACCGCTGGCGAAAGCCACGGCCAGTGCCTGAACACCATAATCGACGATTTCCCGGCCGGAGTGAATCTTACCGCCGCCCAGATCGACCGCGACCTGGCCCGCCGTCAACTGGGCTACGGGCGCGGCGACCGGATGAAAATCGAGAGCGACCGCTGCCAAATCGTGGCCGGTGTGCGCGGACAGCTCACCCTGGGCAGCCCGATCGCGCTTCTCATCTGGAACCGCGACTGGGTCAACTGGGAACGGGTGATGAACCCGGACGAGAACGACCCGGAGCTGGTGGCGTCGAAACTTGTCACCAACCCGCGGCCCGGCCACGCCGACCTGACCGGGGCGCTCAAGTACGCGCATTCGGATGTGCGTAACGTGCTGGAGCGCGCCAGCGCCCGCGAGACCACCTCGCGCGTGGCCGTGGGGGCGGTGGCCAAGGCCCTGCTCACGCATTTCGACATCCATGTCTGCTCGCACGTGATCGCCCTGGGCGAGGTGTCGGCCCCCGGCTGGAGCTTCGACTGTGGGATCGACCCGGCGGCGATCAGCGAGCTGGCCGACCGCAGCGATGTGCGCTGCCTGGACCCGGAGGCGACCAAAGCTATCATCGAGCGGATCGCCCGGGCCAAGGAAGAGAAAGACACCCTGGGCGGCATCTTCGAGGTGGTGGTCACCGGGCTTCCACCGGGGCTCGGCAGCTACACCCAGTGGGACCGCCGCCTGGACTCGCGCCTGGTGCGGGCCCTGGTCTCGATCCCGGCGGTCAAGGGGGCCGAGGTGGGCAGCGCGTTCGACAACTGCCGCCGTCCGGGAAGCACGGTGCACGATGAGATATTCCTGCGCGAGCCGGGCCAGACTGTACCCGGACGGCCGAATCATATCGGCCGCTACTGGCGCAAGACCAACCGCGCCGGGGGCGCCGAGGGCGGGATGTCCAACGGTGAGCCGATAATCCTGCACGCGGCCAAGAAACCCATCCCCACGGTGATGAAGCCACTCTGGACCGTGGACCTGGCCACAGGCAAGCCTGTGCAGGCCTCCACCGAGCGCAGCGATGTCTGCGCCCTGCCGGCGGCCAGTGTGGTGGGTGAGGCGGTGGTGGCCATCGAGCTGGCCACGGTTTTCCTCGAGACGTTCGGCGGGGCGAACCTACTTGACATCGAGGCCAACTACCGCAATTATCTAAAAAGAATCTCATGACTCAGCCGCAGAGACTATTTTTCGGTAAGCCGAGCCTGAGCCTGACCGGTTTCATGTTCTCGGGCAAGAGCAGTGTGGGACGGGCGCTGGCGCGCAAGCTGGGCCTGGAGTTCGTCGACCTGGACACGCAGATAGTCGCGCGTGCGGGCAAGAAAATCGAGCGGATTTTCCGGGAGGACGGCGAGGCGGCGTTCCGGGCCATCGAGCGCCAGGTGGTGCGCGAGGTGCTGCCCGTGCCGGGCCAGATCGTGGCCGCGGGCGGCGGTGCGGTGATCGACGACGAGAACCGCGGCCTGATGCGCAGACACAGTTGCGTGGTCTGGCTCAAAATCAGTCCCGAGACCGTGCTGGACCGGCTGCGTTCCAGCCGGGGGCGGGTGCGGCCCCTGCTCAAGGTCGAGGATCCGGAGGCCGAGATTCGCCGCCTGTTGGAGGAACGCAGCCGGTACTACGAGCAGTGCGACCTGGCCGTGGATACGGATGGCCTGGGAGTGCGGGCGGTGGCGCGACGGTTGATCGCCGCCCTGGAGCGACAGTCGGGGAGCAGCCGACCGGATGGGATATCCGGGGTGGACCCGACAGTGGATACAGATAACGGCCACGGAGGATGTGAGTGCAGGGTAACGTAGAAGAGATCATCACCTACATGAACAGCCGCTTCCGCACCTACGAGGTGTTCGAGCGCCAGTTGCGCACGATAACCCGCGAGCTGATGGAACGCGGCTACACCCTGGATGAGATAGTCAAAGGGATCAACGCCTACCTTCTGCAGCTCGAGCCGCAGAGCACCGATTCGCGCCAGCGCGAGAAAAACCTGTCGCGCGCCCGCTCTTTCCGGGTGCTGGATGAGTCCGAGGCCCGGCGTATCGGGCCGGGGGCGCAGGGCTATCTCTGGCTGATGCGCGAGATGGGCATGCTCAGTCCCCAGGAGTGCGAGGAGATAATCGCCTACATCCTGGAGAACGAGCTGGAGGTGGAGAGCGGCGAGCAGCTTCAGGGGGTGATGATGGACCTGATCCTGGACCAGGACGCCACACGGGAGGGCCTGGCCGAGGCGGATGATTTCAGCGGTTTCGAGACTTTCGAGGACCAGAGCCTGCGTCCGCTGCAGCGGCGCCGCCTCAATTGAACCCCTGTCCCGGTCCGCGCCTCACCGGGTGCGGACCGGGTTGAATAGAGCACTGCCGGACGCTCGGAGTGAGGGCGAAGCCGGCAGTTTTTGTTGAGCGCTACGGGCCTCAGTCGCCGGTCGGACCGGGCGGGTGGAACCTTGTGCGGGTGCGCGCCGGTGGTTTTCAAGTTGAGTCACGGGAGATAAGGATGTCGAAGAACCTGGTCATAGTCGAGTCGCCAGCCAAGGCGCGCACCCTGGGCAAGTACCTGGGGGATGGATTCGAGGTGCGCGCGTCGATGGGCCACGTGATCGACCTGCCGGAAAAGAAGCTGGGAGTGGACCTGGACAATGATTTCCAGCCCACTTACCAGGTGATCCCCGGCAAGAACAAAGTCATAAACGAACTCAAGCGCGCCGCCGGCTCGGCCGGCGAGATATTCCTCGCCCCTGATCCGGACCGCGAGGGCGAGGCCATCGCCTGGCACCTGGCCGGCATCCTGGGACGCGACAGCGCGCGGGTGCACCGGGTGATGTTCAACGAGATCACCAAGAGCGCCGTTCTGGCCGCCATGCAGCACCCGACCACGCTCAACCAGAGCCTGTTCGAGGCCCAGCAGGCCCGCCGCATCCTCGACCGCCTGGTGGGCTACCAGATCAGCCCGCTGCTCTGGAAAACCGTGCGGCGCGGGCTTTCGGCCGGGCGCGTGCAGTCGGTGGCCGTGCGGATGGTCTGCGAGCGCGAGCGCGAGATACAGGAATACATCCAGAAAGAGTACTGGAGCATCGAGGCCCTGCTGGCCACCGAGCTGAAAGAGCGTTTCGAGGCCCGGTTGTACTCGGTGGACGGTCTGCGGCTGGTCACCCGGCCCGACGCGGAGGCCGAGCGCAAGGACCGTTTCTGGGTGCGGGACGCCGATACGGCGGGTGCGCTGGCCGCCGAGCTGCGCTCAATCGCCAGCTACACGGTGCGCCAGGTGGAGCGCAAGGAGAAGCGCCGCAGCGCGGCGCCGCCTTTCATCACCAGCACCATGCAGCGCGAGGCTGCGGTCACTTTCGGCTGGCCGGCCAAGAAAACGATGCAGGTGGCCCAGACCCTTTACGAGGGCGTGGACCTGGGCGCCGAGGGCACGGTGGGGCTCATCACCTACATGCGAACCGACTCCACCCGCCTGGCCGAGACCGCCATCGAGGAGGCACGCGCCCTGATCGCCAAGGAGTTCGGCGAGCAGTACGTGCCCGAAAAGCCGATCCATTACGTGAGCAAGAAAGGCAACGTGCAGGACGCCCACGAGGCTATCCGCGCCACCTCCGCTTTCCGCCGCCCCGAGCAGGTGCGCCGCCACCTCACCCCCGACCAGAACAAGCTCTACACCCTGGTCTGGTCGCGCTTTGTCGCCTGCCAGATGAAAGCCGCGGTCTACGACCAGACCACAGTGGACATCGAGGCCGGGCCGCGCTTTGTCCTGCGCGCCGTGGGCAGCATTATGCGCTTCGCCGGGTTCACCCGGGTCTACCACGAGAGCCTGGAGAAAACCCAGTCCAAAAACGGCAACAGCGACGGGTCCGAGCCGGAGAACGATGAGGACCGTCTCCTGCCGCCGCTCGAGGAGGGCCAGAAAGTGGCGCCTCTCGATGTTACCCCGAACCAGCATTTCACCCAGCCGCCGCCGCGCTACACGGAAAGCTCGCTCATCCGTGAGCTGGAGGCCAACGGCATCGGACGGCCCTCGACCTATGCCACGATCATGAGCACGATCCTGGACAAGGGCTACGTGGAGCGGCTCAAGGGGGCGCTCAAGCCCACCGAGCTGGGCTTTACGGTCAACAGCCTGCTGGTGGAGAAATTCCCCGAGATCCTGAACGTCAAGTTCACCGCCCGGATGGAGGGTCGTCTGGACGAGGTGGAGGAGGGGCAGCAGGACTGGCACGTCGTGCTGCACGAGTTCTACGACAGTTTCAAGCCGGCCCTGGAAACGGCCCTGGCCAACCGTCAGAAAGTCACTGTCTCCACGGAGATCGCCTGCGAGCAGTGCGGCGCGCCGATGGTGATCCGCTGGAGCCGCCACGGCGAGTTCCTGGGCTGCTCCAATTTCCCGCAGTGCAAGAACACGCGCCAGTTCAAGCGCGATGAGCGCGGCGGCCTCCAGATCGTGACCGAGCAGGTGACCGGCGAGACATGCAGCAAGTGCGGCAGCCCGATGGCCCGCAAGAACGGTCCCTACGGGCCGTTCCTGGCCTGCACCAACTACCCGGCGTGCAGCGAGATCCGTCCTGTCACCACCGGGATCGCCTGCCCGCGCGAGGGCTGCAAGGGTGAGCTGAGCGAGCGCCGCTCCCGCCGCGGCAAGACTTTCTGGGGCTGTACGGCCTACCCGGCCTGCGACTACGCCTCCTGGGACCGCCCGATCGACACGGTCTGCCCCACCTGCGGGGCGCGCCCGCTGTTCGAGAAGACCGGCCGCCGCATGCACTACATCTACTGCGAGGCCTGCAAGGGTAAGTTTAGCGAGGAGCAGCTGGCCCACGCCGCCGGCTCCCCGTCTGGAGAGGGCGGGCCCAAGGGTTGAGCTGGCTTATTTGGATGTATGGGCGGCCCCCTGTGGCCGCCCGAAACCGGAACGGCAGGCACAGGGGCCTGCCGCTACATCGCGCGGGTTAGTGCGGAGAATCCGGCCACGCCGGCGCTCCCTTGACAATCGCGGTCAGAGACCGTTTATTTACTTAAAAGCTTGGCGTTACCAGCCGACCGGAGAAGCCGGCCGGATTCCGCAACCCGGGGCAGCGACGTGGAACAGCAGGTCAAGGAATTCATCCGTCATCTGAGCCTCCGGCGCAAGTACTCGGCGCACACGGTTGACGCTTACGGGCGCGACCTCGCCGAGTTTTGCGCTTTTGTGCGTGAGTACACCGGCACGGCGGAGCCCGACCCGGCCGGGATCGACCGGACCACGGTGCGCGCCTGGCTGGCCAGACTGGCGCGTCTGGAACGTGCCCGGACCACGATCAACCGCAAGCTGGCCGCGGTGCGCGGGTTCATGGCCTGGCTGCTGCGTTCCGGCCAGACAGGCGCCAACCCGGCTGCGGCGGTGACCTCGCTCAAGACCGAGAAACGTCACCCGCAGTACCTGACCGAGGGCCAGGCCGACCAGTTACTGGAGGTGTTCGGTGACGGCAGCCTGAGGAGCCTGTGCGCCCAGGCCATGCTGGAGCTGTTCTATTCCTCGGGCCTGCGCTTGAGCGAGCTGGTCAGCCTGAACCTGGGCCAGATGGACTTTTCCCGGCTCACGGTGCGCGTGCTGGGTAAGGGTTCGAAAGAAAGGATCGTGCCGTTCGGGAGCGTGGCGGCCGAGGCGATCCAGGCCTACCTGGCCGAGCGGCGCAAGAGCGAGGGCCGTCTGGGTCCCGAGTCGCCTCTGTTCCTGGGCCCTCGCGGCGGACGGGTCAACCGGCGCTTCATCGAGCGCCTGGTGGGCCAGGCCTGCGCCCTGGCCGGCGACTCGCGCCGCTTGGGGCCGCACGCCCTGCGCCACAGTTTCGCCACGCACCTGCTCGACCGCGGGGCGGACCTGGTGGCGATCTCCGAGATGTTGGGCCACAGCAGCCTGTCCACCACCCAGAAATACACCCACCTCACTGTCGAGCGCCTCAAGAAAGTCTACCGCCAGGCTCACCCGCGCAGCGGCGAATAATCACCTGAACCCCCTCCTGCCAACGGTCCTGGTCCCGGGACGCCTGTTTACAACAGGCCGAACGGCTCTCCCGGTCCTTTCCGTGATTGTCGTGATAATGATCATTGTGGCCACCATTGAAAGAACACCCGGCGAGGCCGAAACGTTCGCGGAATTTTGCCGGAGCGCAGGAAGTGTTTTTGCGGAGAAGATAATTTTCTGACAGCGTTACACTCGGAAGTATATTGAAAATAAGCCTGAAAAGTTGTATCTTAATTTTTTCCCAAGTATTTCAAACGGCTTTTACGGACGGTGAAATGATCGACAGCGGAAATAATTCGAC
>JAJFUG010000144.1 GCA_021372515.1 bacterium | reverse complement strand
GCCGGGCAACGCGGCACAGGCCGTCCGCCGGTTTGCCCCCCTTGAGCAACGGGGGGTTAGGGGGGATTTAACCAGACAGTCCGCCCTATCACCGCTTGGCTCTGTCTTTATGCCAAACAAGGCAGAGGGAAAAAAGAGATTTAGTCCATCAAATCCCCCTCGATCCCCCTTTTTCAAAGGGGGAGGCAACTGCACACACCCCGTCGGCTGCGCCGCCACCCCTCTTTTTAGAGGGGAGTAAAAGCACCGCACTCCGTCCACCCGCAAAGCCTGCCTTGCGTAGGGGCATGCCCAACTGCCGGGCGAACACAAGGTTCGCCCCTACGAAAGCCCCAGGGCATACACTGTTTTTCGCGTAGGGGCACGCTGCAGCGTGCCCAACCCCACCGGGCGGCCACAGGGGGCCGCCCCTACGCCAGCGCCGGGCAGCGAGGCACACGGCCAGCCGCCGGTTTCCCCCCCTTTAGCAAAGGGGGGTTAGGGGGGATTTAATCAGACAGTCCGCTCTATCATCGCTTGGCTATGTCTTTATGCCAAACAAGACAGAGGAAGAAAATGATTTATTCCATCAAATCCCCCTCGCTCCCCCTTTTTCAAAGGGGGAGGCCAGCGCCCGCCTTCCCACCTATATCAGTGGCATCCGCCTTTTCTCCGTGCCCTCCGTGATCTCCCCCTCAATCCTTCATCGCACAAAGCTCGGAGCACATGGTGCAAACGCTGGGGTCGGCGGAGGGACGCTCGGCGTGCATGCGGCGCGCGGTCTCGGGGTCTATGGCCAGGCGCAGCATGCCGTCCCAGTCCAAAGCTTTGCGCGCGGTGCTCATGGCCAGGTCCCACTCGGCCGCGCCGGGAAGCCCCTTCGCAAGGTCGGCGGCGTGGGCCGCGATGCGCGTGGTTATCACCCCCAGGCGCACGTCCTCCACTGTGGGCAGGCGCAGGTGCTCGGCCGGGGTGACATAGCAGAGGAAATCGGCCCCGGCCATGCCGGCCAGCGCCCCGCCGATAGCGCAGGTGATGTGGTCGTAGCCCGGGGCGATATCGGTCACCAGCGGGCCCAGCACGTAGAACGGCGCGCCCTTGCACAGCTCTTTCTGCAGCTTGATGTTGAGCTCCACCTGATTGAGCGGCACGTGCCCGGGGCCCTCGACCATGGCGGCCACCCCGGCGGCGCGCGCCCGGTCGACCAGCTCGCCCAGCACTAACAGCTCGCCGATCTGGGCCCGGTCGGTGGCATCGGCCACGGAGCCGGGCCGGAGGCCATCGCCCAGGCTGAGGGCCACGTTGTACTTGCGGGCCAGCTTGAGGACCTCGTCATAGTGCTCGTACAGCGGGTTCTCGCCGCCCGTGGCCTTGATCCAGCGCCGGGTGATCGCCCCCCCGCGGCTGACTATGCCGGTCACGCGGCCCTCGGCCTCCAGGTGGCGCACGCACTCACGGGTGAGGCCGCAGTGCACGGTGATAAAGTCCACCCCGGCTTCGCAGTGGTATTCCACCTCGCGCAGGAAATCCTCGGCCCCCAGGCTGGCCAGGCCCCGTCCCTCGGCCGCGGCCTGCGAGGCCAGGCCGTAGACCGGCACAGTGCCCACCGGGACCGGGCTTTCCGCAAGGACCATCTTGAGCATCTCGCGCATGTCCGCGCCGGTGGAGAGGTCCATCACCGCATCCGCGCCCGCGGCCACGGCGACATCCAGTTTCTTTTTCTCCTCGCCCATGCAACTGGCATCCCGGCTGGTGCCGAAATTGGCGTTCACCTTGGTGCGCGTGCCACGTCCCACGGCCACGGGGCGCACCGCGCCGCGGCGCTTGACGTTCTCCAGCACGATCAGCGTGCCACGGGCCAGGCCATCGGCCAGGGAGGCCTCGCTCAGCGGCTCGTCCTTGAGCACCCGGCGGAGGGTGTCCTCCGTGAAAGCGGGTTCGATCTTGATCATTGCAGCACAACCTTTCACAAATAGTCCGCCGTCCGGCGCCAAAGCTCTGCGCCCGACGGACAGGGTTGGTCGACTCATTGCCGCAGTTGGCCCGCAAACACCGGGCTCAGAGCAGCTCCATCTGGTACTGTTCCAGGCCCAGACGGCGCACGCGCTTGAGCGATTCGAGCGCCTGCTCCAGCGGCAGCTTGAACACAAAATCCGGCTGAAGCTTGCGCTTCAGGACCGGCTCGAGGAACTCCCGGAAGGGCAGATCGCCCTCACCCACGGTGAGGCGACGGTCCTCGCGGCCGCGGGTGTCATACAGGTGGAACAGCCTCAGCTTGGCTGCCAGCGCCCCGACCCAGGCGGGGCCTTTCTTCTTGGAGTAGCAGTACGCGTGCGGCGCGTTGAGGCAGGCGCCCACGGGCTTGTCCGGGAAGGAGTCCAGAAGGCTCAACTGCACCTCGGGCCCCTCCTCGAACATGTTGGAAAACAGGACTGTCATCTTGAAGCGCTGGGCGGTCTCGATGGTTTCACGCCAGATCGGCAGGCAGACCTCCAGCCACTGCTCGAACACCCCGGCGTGAAACAGGGGGTTGTAGCCGGTGTAGAGGGTGAGGCATTCGGCGCGCAGGTGCCCGGCGATCTCGGCGGCGCGGACATACAATGCGCGGGTGTGCTCGCGGATATAGGGGTCGAGGCTGCCTGGGGCGAGGTCGTAGAACGGCCCCTGGACATGCACGCGGAACCCCCTCTCATTCAGGCTGTTACCCAGTTTCTGCACCACCGGGAGCTGGCATACCTCCAGGCTCCAGTGCGGGTCGAGAATTTCCACCTCGAGATGCATCCCGGCCTGGGAGAGCCTCTCCAGCGAGGGGCTTACCTCCGGGTAGCCGACAGCGGTGAAGAAACGGGACGATTGCATCAGCGGCTCCCTTTCCGAGGGCGCCCTCCGGCGATCCGGGCCGCGACGCGGCTGATCGGCAGGGCGCTCAGGCGCAGAAGGTCATCGTGGAATTGCAGCAGCGGGGGGCCGCCGCTCACGCCGGCGGACAGCTCGCGCCGCAGGTTCTCTATCTGTATCCTTCCCACTACGGCCCCGAACGAGGAGGCCGGGTTGATCGCCAGGCGGCGCACCTCGAAAGCCGCCTCCTCCTGCGACAGGCCGGTCTGCATGACCAGGTTCTCGACAGCCAGGTCCTCGTTCAGCTCGGCGCTGTGCAGCTCCAGGTCGGTGAGCATGCGCCAGGCGGCGACCAGCTTCTCATGGGCCGCCAGGAGCAGCAGCTCCGGCTCGTTCAGCAGGCTGGCCGAGAGCACCAGGTTCACCGCGTAGCTGCACCAGCCATCCTCCAGCAGGTTATGGCAGGTCAGGTAGGCCAGGCGCGGGTTGGCCTGGCGGCGCAGGGTGAGCAGGGTGTGACGGCCGGGGTAAAGCTCGCGCAGGGCGTAGAGCAGGGCGCGGGGACGGGAATGCCAGTTGACTGTCTGCGCCGGGTCGCCGCTCTCGCCGCTCTCCGCTGGGGTGACACAGAAAAAGGCGTGGCTGTTATCCTCCAGCGGCGCGGCCGGGACATAACCCGCCACCGGGATGGTGGGTCGCTCGAACGGCGGGGTCTCGACCACGCTCAGGCCCTCGGCCGGGGGCAGGCTGACCAGCCCGGAGGCGGAAACCGCCTGCCAGACCTCGCCGATTATCCCCTCCCACCAGGCGCGCAGGTCGGACGGGGCCGCGGCCTCATCGATCCGGCGCAGGCAGCGGCGCCAGTTGGAGGAACCGTCCATCGCGGCGGCGGCTGTCTCCAGTTGGGCCTGGGCCGCCTCGACCTCCTTGTGGGCCAGGTCGCGCAGAGATTCGACCGAGTCCTCCAGCTTGTGCTCGTAGCGGATCAGGAACCCGAGCATCTCCTCGCCCACTCCGAAACTGCCATCCGCCGAGGGCGCGATCTCATCCTGCAGGAACTCCAGGTAGCTGTCAAAAGCGGCCAGGGCCTCCTCGGCGTACTTGCGCAGCACCTCGCTCAGCTCCGGCACCTCGGCGGCCAGCATGCCGGTGATCCGGTCGAGGTACTGCCGCCCGGCGTGCATGAAATCGATCGCAGCCTGGTTCCAGAGCCGGGGAGCGCCCTCGCCGTAGGTGAGGTTCAGCCGTCCCTCCGAAAGAAGCCGCGGCACCTCGCGCATGCGCTCGATGGCGCGCAGGGCCCGGTAGTGGTAGGGCTCGCCGCTGCGGGCGATGAGCTGGTAGATGCCGTAGATGATGAGGCGCGGGTAAATGCCCGGGTCGCGGTCCAGGGTGTGGAGACGCTCCTCGGTGCCGATCCCCACCCGCAGGGCGCAGCACAGAAGGTCCAGCTCATCGTTCGAGCGGCCCTCTTTCTGCAGGACCTCGATCCCAGTCACGTACTCTTTCTTGCGCCGCAGCTTGTTCCGGCGCGACACCTGGTCACACCTTTCCAGGCGGTCATCGTAGCGGTGGATTCCGGCCATAGTGGCCTCCACCGGGTTCTCCTGCCAGATGAATTCCAGAATCTCATCGACCAGCTGGTCCGGTGACTGGGTCATGAATCCTTCCTTGGGCCGGATTGATCGGTTCGGTGCGCGGTCTGCACGCTCAAAGCAGTTGCGCCGTATAGGTCAGCACCACCTCCGCGCCGGCGGCCACGGTCGGGCTGAACCGCACGGAGCCGGAATCCAGTTTCTCGAAGGGGTGCGAGTGCTCGGTAATCTTCCAGTCGCCGGGCAGGCTTTCCTCCACCTGCACGGTGACAGCGGTGTCCTTGCGGTTGGCCAGCCGCACCTCGACCGTAACCTGGCGCAGACGGTCGGAGAGGCGGCGGAACTCGATCTGACGGCGCTGGGCGGTGATGTCGAAAGCATAGCCCGCGCTGATCGAGACTTTCTCCTCGCGCGGTGTGGCGACTATACGGTCCTCGCCCATGAATATCGCGCCACCCGTCCCGGAATCGCGGTAGACCCGCACCATGCCCGCGGGCAGCGGCTGGCCGGCGTAGTTGGAGCCGCCGTTGGTCCATTCCAGGAACAGCTGGGGGCGCAGGTTTTTCTGGCTCTCCGGCGTGGGGCCGAAATAGTAGCGCTGGTCGCCGGCCAGACGGTAGACAGTCTTGACCGTGAGCGCTGGCACACTCAACAGCTCGATCTGGCGCGTGTCGAACCGCCCGAGGCTCACCTTGCGGCCCAGGTCGTAGCGGTAGTAGTCCCCGCTCGCCTCGGCCGGGGCGAACCCCTCATCCATGGCGTTCTCCTGGGCCGCGCCCGCGGCGGACAGCATCGCGCGCATCATCTTGGGCTGCGGCGGGGCCGCCGGGCTCTGCATGTTCACCTCGCCCGCCACCAGGGTCAGGCCGCAATCCTTGAATTCCAGGCCGGTGTTGTTGTCCAGGCTGGCCCAGCCGGTCAACGCGCCGCGCTCGCCCCTGGCGTCCAGACTGAGCACGTAGTCGCAACTCCAGCCCAGGCCGCGGGTCAGGTAGGACAGGGACAGAACCGAGGCGCCCTCTTTCTTTCCCTCGGCCAGCCAGGAAAGGCGGGGGCCCGCTGTCAGGTCATCCGGCACTCCGGGCAGCACCACCGAACCCTCCGGGTCGATCTCCACCCGCTCGCCGAACTTGACAATCCGTCCGCCGTTGAGGCTCAGAAGCACGCCGTTGCGCGATTCGACAGTGCCGGTGCGCTTGTCCAGGCGCTCCAGGGTGATCTCGCGTCCCAGGTAGCTTTCCAGCAGGCTCTGCACGTCCAGGTTCTGTCCCTGGTAGTTCTGCTCCAGAAGGTGCAGGCCCTCGCCGGCTGCGGCGCGCACGGAGCCGGCGATGATCTGGTTCGAGACCCCGGGCCAGAGCAGCCCGAAAGACCCTTTACGGGCCTGGACCTCGCGCTCCTCGTTCACCAGAGCCATGTTCCGCTGGTAGATTGTCAGGCTCTGGGACCGTCGCGCTCCAACTGTCTGGGCCGATGTCTCGGACTGCCCGGCGGCGCAAAGTGACGCTGCGGCGGAGATAAGGGCAACTGTTGCCAGAGCGAAACAGGTTTTCATGGAAGTGTGTCGGCTCATCTTGCGGCTCCCCTGACAGGGCGCTTCCAGGGGGGAGGAAATCGCGCCGGTGACGGAATACAAACGGAAAAATCAACAGTTGCTTATTCCACTAAAAGTATCGAACCGGCAAGGCGATTGTCAACTCTGTTGTCCGCGCCGGCAGCATTGCACGTCAATGTCAGAACGGCATGCGCGGGACGAAGAGAGTGGAAAAAACGTGGGTGAAATAGCGGTCGGTCATGGTGGCCAGGTAGTCGCGCACCTTGGCCGCCGGGGAGGTGGTGGACAGGTATTCCTCCGAGCGGTTGTTCAGGTAGTGGGGGAAGATTATCGACTCGCGGCTGTCCCGCTCTACCTCGCGCAGGAAATGCTCGAACAGGCTGCGGAACGCGCCGCGGATACGCTGTTTCTCGCGCCGTATCTCGGGGTGGCTGTAGATTCGTCCGTAATTGAACTGCCGCAGCTCGCGGCAGGCGGCGGCCACCGGCCCGCTCATGCGGATCTCGTCCCGCTCCTGGCTCTGGAGGGCGATGTCCGACAGGAACGAGTTGATGATGTCGCGGTTGGAGGCCCCGAGCACGGAGCGCACCCCGGCGGGCAGTTCCTCGCGGAGCACCAGACGCAAACGGATCGCGTCCTCCACGTCCTGCCCCAGGTAGCTGACCGTGTCGCACAGGCGCACCAGGCAGCCCTCCAGGGTGGTGGGGGCACGGTGCGGGCACTCACCCTCGGCGGCCAGGCGCACGTACTCCTCCAGGCCGGCCTCATCCCGCCCGCGCTGCGGGGCCAGGCCCACGTGCAGCGACTCCCCGTCATGGTGCAGCATCCCGTCGCGCACCTGAAGCGTCAGGTTCAGCCCGCGGTTGCCGTTGGCCACGTGTTCCACGTAATAGAGGCCGTGCACGTTGTGCTGGAAATGCCCCAGCCCGAACTCGTGGCACAGCTCGTCCATGAACTGTTCGCCATCGTGCCCGAACGGCGGGTGTCCCAGGTCGTGTCCCAGGGAGATCGCCTCGATCAGGTCCGGGTTCAGGCGCAGAAGCCTCCCCAGGGTGCGTCCGATCTGAGACACCTGCAGGGTGTGGATCGCCCGGTTGGTGATATGCTCATCGAACTGGGAGGCGAAATAGACCACCTGGGTCTTGCCCACGTAGCGCCGGAACCCGCCGGAATAGAGGATACGGTCGCGGTCGCGGGCGAACGCGCTGCGGAAATCGCTGTCCTCGATGGGACGCTTGCGCGTGGCGGCGGCGTGCGGCGTGGCGAAGCTCGACAGGCGGGCGTCCTCCTCGGCCTGGAGGGCGCGGCCCAGCTCTTTCAGGCTGTCGGCGGATTTTTCCTTTTCGGTCATGCAGGGCCTGGCTGGAGTATTTGGGTTGATATGCCTTGCTCTCTCAAAATACAAGCCCGCTCCGGAACGGACAAGGCGGGAGAGAGCGTGTGAAAATTTCCGGGCTGCCGCCAGGGTGAGGGCCTTTTCCTTCTCCTGTGGAAAAGGGGGAAGCGAGGGGAATTTAACACAAACCACGGGCGACATATATGTCGCCCCTACGACAGCCGTTGGTTTGGGCGGGATGGTCAGGCATTTTCGTAGGGGCGAGATATATCTCGCCCGCAGAGTCGGGCACGGCGCACCGTTCCATAACACGAAAGGCCTGGACTGTCAGAAAACAAAAAGGCCGGCTCAAGCGGCCGGCCTTGGATTGCCTTCCACACGTGACGTAACTCTCACCCGTACTGCAGCATGCGCTGGATAGGCAGGCGCGCCGCCTCGATCACCGCCGGGTCGAGGCTTACCTCGAACTCGCTTAAGGCCCCGCCGGAGTCGATGGCCCGCAGCACGCGCAGCACGCCCTCCAGGGTGATCTTGGCCATGAACCGGCAACGCACCGAGCAGGCGGTCCAGAACCGCACCGTGGGGAACTCGGCGGCCAGGTTGCTGGTCAGCTCGCACTCGCTGGCCACGAACGCCCGCTCCAGAGTACCGTCCTTGACCCGCGCCGCGATGTCGCGGGCGATCTGGGTCGTGCTGCCGTAGAAATCGGCCTCGCGCAGGACTTCGGGACGGCACTCCCAGTGGGCGTAGACCCGCCTTGAGGGGTGCCCCTTGGGCATCTCGAACTGGCTGCGCACAGCCAGCAGGTCCTCCCGGCTGAACTTCTCGTGCACCTCGCAGACCGCCCCGCGCGTGCCGCTGGCCTGACCGGGATAGATCACCTCTTTCACGCCCTTCAGGTCCTGGGCCAGGTTGGAGGCGAACAGGATATCCGGCACGAAAATCACCTTATCCCCCGGCAGGGCGCGGGCGATGTGCTCGCTGTTGGCGCTGGTGCAACAGATGTCGCACTTGGCCTTGGCCGCGGCGTAGCTGTTGACATATATCATCACCGGGGCGCCGGGGTGAAGCTCGCGCAGACGGTCGATCTCGGAGGGGTCGAAATCATCGGCCAGGGTGCAGCCGGCGGTCTTGTCCGCGGCCAGCACGCACTTGTCGGGGCTCAGCACCTTGGCCGTCTCGGCCATGAACCGCACCCCGTTGAAAATAATGTACCGGGCATCCGTGGCTGCGGCGTAACGGCTCAGGCCCAGTGAATCCCCCTGCTCGGCGCGGCTGGAGAGGTTGAACACCAGCGGCTCCATATAGTTGTGGCCCAGCACCACCACGCCGTGCTTGGCCTTGAGCCGCAGAATCTCGGCCACCAGCGGGGCCTTGGCCTCGATGTCCAGCGGGGTCAGGCTCGGGTCGCCCCGGGCGTAGAGTTCTTTTTTTATCTCTGTCTCGCTCACCTGTATCATTGCGCTGTCCTCCGGACCGCTCTCAATTCTGAAATCAAGTCCGCCTCCGGCCGCAGCGGAGAAAAATTATATCTGCCGGAATTCAAATTTAACCATTTAAGGCTTGGATTTCAATCGTTTAACTCTCCATCGGCGCTCAGCGCAGCTCGGCCAGGGCCTCGAACATGGCGACTATATTGGCCGGTGGGACATCCGCCAGGATGTTGTGCACCTGCTGGAAGACAAACCCGCCGCCCGGGGCGAGGATATCCACCTGACGGCGCACGTGGTCGCGCACCTGCTGCGGAGTGCCGCCGGGCAGCACCTCGCGGGTGTCGCAGCCGCCGCCCCAGAGGGTGATATCCCGGCCGAAATCGCGTTTGAGTCCCGCCGCATCCATACCCTCGCAGCTTATCTGCACCGGGTTCACGGCATCCAGCCCGGCCTCGATCAGGTCCGGCAGCAGCGGGCGGATTCCGCCGCAACTGTGCAGCAGCACCTTTACCTGCGCCAGCTCCTTGGCCCGCTTCCAGAGCGCGGCGTGACGGGGCTTGAAAAACTCGCGGTACATCGCGGGCGACATCTGAGGGCCGGTCTGCATGCCCAGGTCATCCCCGAACAGGATAAGGTCGATGTTCCCGCCCATGGCCCCCAGGAACCGCTTCAGGGCGGCCAGGTGGATTTCGAGCAGACGGTCGAGGAACTTGTGCGCCTCGGCCGGCTCGGCCGCCAGGAGCATGTAAAAGTTGTCGTGGCGGAAGAAGAACTGGCCGATCTCCAGCAGGTTCCCGCCGAAAAGGCCCACTATCGCCCGGCCGCTGCGCTGCCGCAGGCAGGCCGCGCCCCCGGCCAGGGCCAGTTCTCCTTTCGGCCCCGCGGCCAGCGGCCCCGGCGGCGAGGCCACCGCGGTCCACATGCAATGGCCGAACGCGGCCTCGATCTCCCCTCGCTCCGGGCAACCGAACGATTCCTGCAGCGGAAAACGGGTCTGCTCGAAATAGAGCGCCCCGTCGGGCATGGCGGCAATCGGCAACCCATCCGCCGCCTTGAAAACCCAGCCGCCCGCGTCCGCGCGCTCGGGCAGGGCCCAGACCGGCATCTGGCAGGGAGTGCCGTCCGGCAGCACCCAGTCGGCCCAGTCCGCATCGGAATTGGCGAAAGCGCGCCCCAGCTCGATAGTGTCAATCCCGAACATATCGAGCACCTCCGGGTCGACCACGGCCAGTTGCTGGACCGGGTCGTAGACCCGCACCGGACGCTTGGGCAGGCCCAGGTAATCGCGCAGACGGGCGTAGGCGATGGCGCTGATCCCGGAGGAGCGATGGCCGGAAAAATCGACCGGCACGCGGTCCGGCTCGCGGTGCGCCAGGGCGTCCAGCACCCTTCGACGGGAGGAATCATCGACCGCTCTTGCGGTCTCGGCATCGTCGTTGCTCATTTTACCGGTGTTACCTCCAGCAGAAGGTGTTCCTTGAAAGCCGCGTTCAGCACGGGGTTGTCGCCGCGCACCTGGCCCAAATCCAGGCCGCGGGCGTAATCGTAGACCCGGTAGGTGCGCCCCGATTCCAACCCGCGCAAAGTGATAGGGCTGGACCGGCTCCACTGGTCGGCGAAGAAGCCATAGTACATCTTGTCGCCCTTTTTGACCGCATGTGCCTCGGGCTTGTCCCAGGCCAGGTCGTAGAGGTTGAGGTATTCTCCATTTGCCAGCATCAGCCTGCGGTACTCGGCGGTCCAGCGTTTCCAGGTGCGCTCCTGGGCCGGGTCGAGGTCGGTGAAAAAGGTAGTCACCTGCGCCCCGGTTCCGACCGCGCTCTCGAACGACTCGGGCACCGAGAAGCCCTCCCACTCATCCTCCGGCACCTGGTAGCAGTCGCCCACGCAGAAAGAGCCGCCGCGGAAAGCTTTCTCCACCTTGATCCGCCGCCGCACCTGCTGAAGGTTCACCGGGTCGGAGGCGTCCGCCACGTTGTACCAGGGCATCTTGAACGGGTCATGTGGCATGCTGCAGATACAGACCTCCACCGGGCAGCCGGGTTTCAGGCGCTGGGCTGTCTCCCAGATCACGCGGTAAAGCTCCGGCTGCCGCTGGAACGACTCCAGCGGACTGCCGTGATGGTGCGCCGGGTTGAAACAGGGTGGAGTGGCGCTCTGGTCCGAGCAGTCCAGATAGAGGCCGTCGTAATCCCAATCGCGCAGGATTTTTTCGGTCCAGCCCCGGACAAACTCGCGGCAGGGGGCGTAGTCCGGGCAGAGGTAATACAGTCCGCGCTTGGACAACGGCCGGGTGCCGTCCGCGTTCTGCACCAGCCAGTCCGGGTGCTCCTCGGCCAGACGGCTGTTCAGACTCACCCCCTGCGGGTACCACCAGAGGCTGGACCGGAAACCCTCGCGGTGCATACGCCGCACGAAAGCCAGCATGTCAGCCTCGCCGCGGGGGAACTTGCCCGGCGCGGGGTTCAGGTCCCAGTCACCATAATGCACGAACCAACCGTCATCCAGGTTGGCCCAGAGCACCCCGACCCGGCGCAGCACGGGCAGGGCGGAGTAAATCTGGTCCAGGCTGAAATCCAGACGGAAACCCCAGCTTTTCCAATAAGGCTCGTAGGCCAGGGCAGCCGAGGTCTCGGGGATCGCCACCCCCTGGGCGCGGACTATGTTGGAAAACTCACGCAGCGGGTCGTGGAAATCCAGGCGGTGCGGCAGGATCAGGCAGCGGATGGTCGAGAGCGTATCCCCCGGGTCGAGCACGGTGCGCTGGCCGAAACGTGCCTCCGGGGCCTGGGTGATACTGACCTCCACCCGCCCGTCCTCCAGCACCCGCACCGGGAGCGATATCCACTGCTGGCATGGTTCGGCGCTGGCCACGGCCAGGCCGCAGGACGGAGCCCAGAGGTCGACCAGGGGCACGCCGCCGCCGATCATGTCACGTCCGTTGAGGGGACCTGCGCCCATGAAATTGCTGCGCTCGAACTCGCGGTCGAGCCACACCAGCGAATAGTCCTCACCCCAGCGGGTGGCCCCGCCCTGGAACGAGGCCAGGCGCCAGGGGCGCTCCCCCGGATCGACCAGGCGACGGTCCAGGCGCAGGCAGCAGGCCACTGTGCGGTCCAGCTCCAGGCGCGCGGCCCCGGTGTTGCGGAAACGCGCCCGGCAGACGACCGCGCCTGGGAAACGCTCGTAGAAAGTCAGCTCCAGGCGCTGCTCCAGGCTCAGTTCACTGTAGAGCGCACCGGTGTAGCTCCCCCGCCCGGTGACTACAAGCCGCTCGCCCGGGCCGAACCCGTCCCGCACCGTCTCACGCTTCACGCTGTCCAGGACGGCCGTATAAAGTGTTATCGGCAACTGGCCCGCCACCAGGTAGAACGCCGCCGGGTCTGCGGGCTGGGCCTGGGCCAGGCTGGCCGCACCGGCGGACCCGGACAGGCCGGCCGAGATCTGCAGCCTTTCCGTAACGCAGAGGCGCAGCGTTCCGTTATCAATAACGAGAGCCCCGCACTGACGCTCCACGCTCAAGGCGGCCCGTGACAGTCCGGGGAAAGCCGCCAGGATTGCCAGCCACAGGGCCGCCGCCCGGGCCACGTTCCGGAGGCGGGAGCGCGAATACACCGGTTTTTTCAGCAAAGAACGCATCGAACGCCTCGAAGAAAAAGTGGACCCACCTCGGATTCGCCGGGATGGAACAGGATACCCTCAAGCGCCGGGGTTCCGCAATGTTTTTGTAGGCCCGGCCGGCGGTGAAAGCTCACTCGGGGAAAAAACCCGGGCCTCAAGTTGAGAAAGCTTTGCCGTTTCCCCGGCGGATGTTGTATATTTGCAGGTATACCTGGACCAATTCCAGACCCATTCACGGTAAGCCCCGCGGCCCGCGCGCACAGCGCGCCCGGGGAACGCAAGCGGAGGATAAGACGCGATGTGGCCAGGATCGAGTGTTGCAGTCAGGCGGATGGCGTGGTGGATGGCGGTTGCCCTGGTGTGCTTGGTAGGCCTGTCGCGGGCCGAGGATTCCACGCAGGAGGAGAGCCTGCCGCTCGAATCCATGCCGCACCCCTTACTGCTCGAATCCTCAGTCCCGTTCTACCATGATTACAACCTTGCTTTTTTCCACCTGCTCGGGAGCAAGAAAACCAAAGCCGCACCCAGCCAGAGCCAAGCCCTCACCCTGAGCGAGTGCATCGACCAGGCCCTGGGAGGCAGCCAGGACTACAAGATCGCCCAGGAAAACCTGCGGGCCGCTTTCGGGGACATGGCCCTGGCCTGGGGGCTGTTCACTCCGGCGATGTTCACCACTTACGGGATAAACCAGAACAGACAGACCAACACCTTGAATTTTCCGGGACAGTCACTGCGTTCGACACGCATGTCGGATGCCAGCTCGTCCACGATGGGCCTGTCGTACAACGTGTTCAACCAGGCCCAGATGTATTTCGGGATGCGCAACGCCTATTTCCTGCGCCGGGAGCGCCGCAGCGACCTTCGCGGCATGGAGCTGCAGGTGGCCGACAACGTGCGGGCGGCCTATTTCGATGTCCTGCGTCAGCAGCACCTGACACACGCCTCGGACGAACAGGTGGGCCAGCTCAAGGAGCAGCTCCGCCAGACCGAGGCCCGGCTCAAGGTGGGTGAGGTGACGAAGCTGGATGTGCTCCAGGCGCGGATCGACCTGCAGAACGAGCAACTGCTATACCTCCAGTACAAGAACCTGCTGGCCGCGGCCCGCGAGAACCTGAACCTGGCCGTGGGCGGCGGCCTGGACAGCGCGTTCACCCTGGTGGACGAGTTTCGGGTGGAGGAGCCGGTGCTGGAGGTGGAAAGCCTGGTTGAGGAGGCGATCCAGCACAACCCCACACTGCTGAGCCTGGAGCTGCAGTACCGTCAGCAGCGCAACAATCTCTGGATGGGACGGCTGGCCTACCTGCCCACGGTCAAGGCCACGGTGGGGTATTCACGCAGCGCGGACGGGTTCCTGATGCATCCCCGGGATCAAAGCGGTGCAACGCTGGGCATGCTGATCAACTGGAGCATTCTGGACGGGTTCGCGCGTTTCAGGGAGAATCGCTACACGCAGGCGGATGCGAACAACCTGAGGTTCCAGATCGAGAAGACCCGCCTGGAAGTGGCGCGGGATGTGCGTCTGGGCTGCCTGGAGCTGGAACGTCTGTACGAGCAGAACCTGACCCTGGCCGAAAGCCGCGACCTGGCCGCCCAGTCGCTGGAGCTGGAACGCCGCAGCTACACCCTGGGCTCGGCCAACATGGTCGAGGTGCGCAAGGCCCAGGCCGACTACATCCAGGCCGAGGTCAACTACATCAACTCGATCTACGACTACCATACCGCCCTGTCGGCCCTGGGCCGCAACGTGGGTCGCGACCTTTCCAACTACGGCAATTGACGCTCCGCTCATTACGGAACGGGGTTCTCCACTCCGTACATGTAGAATATCATCCCGCTTAGATCGTAGCCACCAACCGTGGTCTCCCAGCTGATCGGGTTGTAGGCATAGCCGATGTAACTCATCGGGATGATCGTATACCTGCCGTCCGGCACCAGGAAATAGAACGTCCCGGTCTGGTCGGTCAGGGAGTGTATCTGCTTGCCGGTCGAATCGTACAGGTAGACCAGGATGTTGCTCAGGCCGCCGGAGGAGCAGGTGATCTTTCCGCTGATCTTGTGCAGATTGACTTGTGTCGGGTTGTTGAACTTGGCCTTGATCTCCGGGGCGTCCACGGTCTGACCGGCCCCCAGGGAGATCAGCAGGCTGTCCGGCGTGAAAGTGTAGTACTCGCGGGAGGGACGCAGCACATAGCTGCCGGCCGGCAGCCCGATTATCCTGTATTTGCCCGCCCCGTCCGAGACCACCGTCGTATCGATCCCCACGCCCTGGGCCCGGATATTGACCATCGGCAGGCCCAGCGAATCGGCGGTCACCTTGCCCAGCACGCCGAAACCCGAATAGACCGCCGTGATGTTGGGGATCATCAGCGTGTCGCCGTTGATCGTCACGTTCAGGCTGTCCGGGGTGATCTTGTAGTTGCCGCGGGCGGCCCGCACCACATATTCGCCGTTCTTCAGGCCGTCCAGTTGGAACATGCCGAGGTTGTTGGTCAGGAACGTTGTGTCGAGCCCGGCGCCGCGGACATAGATGTGCACGCCGCTCAAACCCACCGCCCCCTCCATCACGCGGCCCATCAGAGGATAGATCCCGTCGCCCCCGTGGATCACCATGCTCAGGTTCCCCTGGAGGATGTTGACCATCAGGGTCATGACATCCAGCAGGTCGAATTTCCCGTCCCGATGGTAATCTAAGCGCGTGTGCGCCGAGTCCACCATCCCGTTGCGGCTCAGCCAGATCACGTCCTGCAGGTCCACCACCCGGTCCTCGTTGAAATCCTCGACATAGGTGGTGTCGGCCTTGGCGGCCAGGCGGACCGGAGCAGCGGCGGGCGCTTTGGCATAGACCGGCACGCCGAACGACTGGGCCGCTGCGCCCCGGATCAGTCCGCACAGCAACAGCACCGTAGCCGCGATTCCTAAAACGGATTTCCTTTTCATTTGGCCTCCCCGTCTTTCAGGGATTTGAATGACTTGTATCATTCCGCCCGCAGCGCGGTAATCGGCTCGAGAGCCGCAGCGCGCACCGCCGGGTAAATTCCGAATATCAGTCCGACCGAGGCCGAGAACACGAACCCGAGCGCCGCCGCGCCCCAGGAAAGCGAAACCGCGCGCAGTCCGGCCAGCGATACGATCAATGCGATAATCATTCCCAGGACAATCCCGATCGACCCGCCGCCGCAGGCGACCAGCGCGCTCTCGAGCAGGAACTGGTTGCGGATGTCGGTGCGCAGCGCTCCCACCGCGCGCCGCAGGCCGATCTCGCGCCGTCGCTCACGCACCGAGATCAACATGACCGCCAGGATCCCCACCCCGCCTACCAGCAGCGAAATGGCGGCCACGCTTCCAGTCAGAAGAGTCAGCGAGCGGGTGGTGTCACGCTGGGTGGTCAGTAGCGTGGCCTGGTTCTGGATCGTGAAATCATCCGGCCGGGCGCGCAGACGGTGCCGTGCGCGCAACAAGTCGGCGATCTCACGCTCGGCCGCGGCCAGGGCCGGCCCGCCATCCCGGGCCTGCACGTACACGCTTTCAAGATACGGGACGTAGTAGAGCCGCAGCATGGCGGTCTCCAGCGGCACGATCACCGCATCGTCCAGGTCCGTCCCGTTGATGTCCATCCCGCGCGGCACTGCCAGGCCGATCACCTCGAACGGCACGCGGCCGATCCTGAAACTCTGCCCCAGCGGGTCCTGCGAGCCGAACAGGTTACGCGCCGCGGTCGGTCCGAGCACTGCCACGCGCCGCCTGGCCCGTCCCTCACCGTCATCGAAGAACCGTCCGGCGGCGAGAGTTATCTTGCGGATCGCGAACCCATCCGCGCTCATCCCGATCACCGTGGTGTTGACGATCCCTGTCTGCCAGCGCGTGGCCAGCCGCCGGCTGATCACCGCCGAGGCACGCACCACTGACGGGCATTCGGCCGGGATGGCCTCGGCATCGGCCGGGGTGAGCGAGGTCACCATGTCGACCTGGCGCTGACGGCCGGCCACGATCTTGGTCTGGCCGGCGTTGACTATCAGCAGGTTGGTGCCCATGCTCTCGATCATGGACAGAATCTTTTTCTCCGCCCCCCGTCCCACCGACACCATCACCACCACCGCCGCCACCCCGGCCACGATGCCGGTCACGCTCAGGAAAGTCCGCAGCCGGTGCGCGGCCAGGATGTCGAGCGACAGCATCAGGTTGCGTGACAGCTTCATCGCAGGGCTTCCGACGGGTTGAGGCGCGCCGCGCGCAGGGCGGGCTGCACCCCGAATATCACCCCCACGGCCAGAGCGGTGACCGCCCCCAGCACGAACGGCTCCCAGGAGACCATCACGTTGAACTTAATCCGCTCGGCCAGACGCTCCAGCACCAGGCACACGCCCCAGCCGATCAGGCTGCCCAGGATCATCCCGGAAAGGGTCACAGCCAGGGACTCGGTCAGAAACTGGGTGAATATGTCGCGGCGGCTGGCCCCCAGGGCCCGGCGCAGACCGATCTCGCGCGTGCGTTCGCCCACCGAGACCAGCAGGATGTTCATCAGCACCACCCCGCCGATGGACAGGCTGAGCACCACCAGGGACACCAGCAGCCAGGTCAGGGTGCGCGAGATTCCCCGCGCCATCTCGGCGATCACCAGGGCCGAGTAAATCCGGAAATCATCCTCCTGGGGCGGGACAATATGGTGACGCTCCCGCATCAGGACGCGT
This sequence comes from bacterium, assembly GCA_021372515.1. Lineage (NCBI taxonomy): Bacteria > bacterium. Next base: position 568 of record JAJFUG010000144.1, on the reverse strand, counting down.
ATCTGCTCGTTCTGCTCGGCCATGCGTGACGGGTCGGAGGTCTGGATACGGATCGCCCCGACATAGTCCACATTCAGCACGCGCCGCATGGCGGTGGTGATGGGCAGGATCACCCGGTTATCGAAATCGCCGCCGCCGGGGCTGGTGCCCTTGGCCTCCAGCACGCCCTTGACCGTGAGGGCCACCTGGTTGATGTACAGGCGCTTGCCCACCGGGTCCTCATCGCCGAACAGATCCCGCTTGACGGTCCGGCCGATCAGGCAGACCCGGTTCAGCGTGGCCACATCCTCGGCCGAGATGGGATCGCCCTCCTCCATGTACCAGGAGTATGCCTCGTGCCAGTCGGGCTCCACGCCCCAGAGCACGCACTGTATCTGCTCGGTCTCGTACTTGACCCCCATGCGGAAACTCCAGGCCATGGGGGTGACAATGTCCAGGCCCGGCACCTCGCGGCGTATCGCCTCGGCATCCGAGGGCATCAGCGTGGTCACGGTCAGGTCCGGAGGGGGAAGGTCCTTGCCTCCGCCGGCGATCAGCATCATCGCCCGGGGCCCAAAATTGTTTACCC
>JAJFUG010000143.1 GCA_021372515.1 bacterium | reverse complement strand
AAGGCCAGCCACAGCAGTCCGTTCTTTTTCATCCATTCTCTCCGTTTCAGCCCGTGACTCCGTAGTCCTCCAGCTCGTCCTGTGAGACAAGCACCTCGCGCGGCTTGCTGCCGTCCGGCGGCCCCAGGATACCGGCCCGTTCGAGCTGGTCCACGATCCGCCCGGCGCGGGCGTAACCCACTTTCAGGCGGCGCTGGATCAACGAGGTGCTGCCCTGCTGGTGACGGACCACCAGGCGGGCCGCCTCGTCGAACAGCGGGTCGCGCTCATCGCCGCCCCCTTCCTCGACCTCATCCTGTTCCATATCCAGCAGGATATTGGGTGGATGGCGCAGGCCGTCGTCGGCTTCCCCCGCGCCGCCCGCTTCCTCCAGCACGCGACGCGCCTCCAGGCGCCAGTGGCCCACCACGCGCTCGGTCTCCTCGCTCGACAGGTAGGCTCCCTGGATACGGATCGGCTCGGCCTGCCCCGCGGGCATGAACAGCATGTCGCCGTTGCGCAGGAGTTGCTCCGCGCCCGAGACATCCAGGATCGTGCGCGAATCGATCTTCGAGTAGACCTGGAAACTCAGGCGGCTGGGGAAATTGGCTTTGATCAGCCCGGTGATCACATCCACCGAGGGCCGCTGGGTGGCCACCACCAGATGGATACCCACCGCCCGGGCCATCTGGGCCAGGCGCACCAGCGAGCCCTCGATCTCGTTCTTCATGTCGCTGCACATCAGGTCGCTCAGCTCATCCACCAGTATCACCACATAGGGCAGCTCGGCGATCTCGGCCTCGCTCTGGCCCTCCAGCAGGGTGTGGACCACCGCCCCGGAGGCCACCCGGCGGTTGAAATCCTCGATGTGGCGCACGCTGTTGCGGCTGAGCAGACGGTAGCGGTTCTCCATCTCCAGCACGGCCCACTTGAGGATGCGCGCCGCCTCCTTGGCCTCGGTCACCACCGGGTGCAACAGGTGCGGGATGTCGTTGTAGAGGTTGAGCTCGATCATCTTCGGATCGACCATCAGAAGGCGCACCCGCTCGGGACCGTAACGGAAAATCAGGCTCGAGATGATCAGGTTCATGCACACGCTCTTGCCGCTGCCGGTGGTGCCGGCGATCAGAAGGTGGGGTGTGCGGGTCAGGTCGGCCACGCGGATACGGCCCTCCAGGTCTTTGCCCAGGGCGATCGGCAGGATCAGGGCGCTGGTGCGGAACGCCTCGGAATCGAGCACCTCGCGCGCGCGGACCAGTTCGGGCGCGGGGTTGGGCAACTCCACCCCCACCGCGTCCTTGCCCGGGATGGGGGCCACGATCCGGATACGCTTGGCCCGCATGGCCATGGCCAGGTCATCGGCCAGGGAGGAGAAACGGTTCACTTTCACCCCCGGCGCCGGGCGGATCTCGAAAGTCGAGACCTGCGGCCCCCGGGCGATATCGGCCAGCTCGCCCTCCACCCCGAAATCGGCCAGCTTGGCGATCAGCACGCGGCCCATTTTCTCCAGTTCCTCGCGGCTGACCAGTTTCTTGTTCTCATCCACCGGGTCGAGCAGGTCGAGCGGGGGAAGGTTGTAGCTGCCTGAGACCGGCGCGGCGTGGGCCGGGGTGACAGCCCCGGCGTCGGACTTGGCGGAGCCGTTCTCGGCAGCCCGCGGCTCAGTCTCCGGCTCCTCTTCGGTGTCGTATTCGAAATCTTCCGGCTGCTCCTCCGCGGTCTTCGGCGCAGCGGCGGGAGCATCCTTGCCCAGCAGGCCGGCGGTCTTGCGCGTGGCTGGCGGCTCTTTCTTATCCTTTTCAGCGGCGGCCTCGCGGGCGCGCTTTTTATCCTCTTTCACCGCGGGTCTGGGCTTGCGGGCAAAAAGCGGCTTCAGGCTGCGTGCGGCCCAGGCCAGGGCCCCGCCGAACCCGACCGCCGCGCCCTCCACCCGCTCGGCCGCGGCGCGCAGGCTCAACCCGGTGAACACCACCAGGACCACCAGCAGCGACACCAGGCTCACGGTCCAGGCCCCCATCCGTCCCAGGTACAGCGTCAGGTAACGGGCCAGACGGAACCCCAGGCCGCCACCGCTCCAGTCGAACGAGCGCAGCGAATCCCCCTGCCCGGCCAGGGACGCCAGGGCCATCAGCACAAACCCGGCCAGTGCGACAAACAGGCTGAACCGGGCCAGCGCCGGGGCGGGCTTGCCCCGGAACACCCGCCAGCCCCAGGCCAGCAGAAGAAGCGGCAGGCTGTAGGTCCACACCCCTATCAGGTCCTTGAGAGACTCGTTGAGCAGCTTGCCGGCCAGGCCCATCACGTTGGTCAGCTCGGCCCCGGGCGGGGGCGGCGGGGCGAACTGACGGGCCAACGGCTGCGGCAGCACGCTCAACAGCACCAGCAGACCCAGGACCATCAGCAGCAGCCCGAGGATTTCCTCTTTCCTGTCCTTGCCGGGAGAAGCCATGCAACCGTTCCTTTGCAGGCGTTCACAGGCGGAGCGGAACACAGTCCGCGAAAAAACGAAAACCGGTTAAGAAAAGTAGTGCCGGCCCCCGGCCTTGTCAATTCGGCAATCCGGACAACGGGTGTTTTTGGGACCGGAACCCTCGTTACTGGATGTCGCCGGGTGGCAACTGTTACTCATAAAGTAACACACATTTCCAAGTGGAGGTAGAAAAACGTCCCGCTCCGGGTCCGGCCGTCAGCCTGTCAATTCACCAGCCACGGCCGTCTCTGTTCGAAATTGTGCAAGGAACCGCCAGCGTGTGCGAAATCGGGCAACCCGGGCGGCCAGGGACAGCGGCTACCACGGCTTTCCCGGTCCGGGGACGTTTTTCGGGCCCAGCCACCCCATCCGGGGCCCGTCCGAAACCTCGCACACCTTTCAACCGGACCGCCGCAATCTTGTATTTATTTTTATTTCAAGATATTACATAGCATAAGCCCCCATCCGGCGTTTAGCACGGAAATTGCTTTAGTATTACGGTGAACACTTGGATGGGGGAGGAAAAGATGAGAAAAGTAGAGCTATCGGATGAGCAGGTCAGACTACTTGTCGAGTCCTGGCGCAGTGCGGCCCGGGGATCGCTGGAGCAGAAACTGATCGAGGACCTCTTCCTGATCACCGGCGCAGTCTCCGCGCTGGCCCTGCTTTCGCTTGACAATCGCTGACACAGAGGCTGTGGACGCTCAACCGGCGGCGTTCCACATCCTTTCGAGTTCTTCGATCAGGCTGTCCAGGCCCTCGATGTCGAACACCCCGCTGTAGCGGCCCAGCACCTCGATCAGGTCGGGCACCACCAGAGCGCCGCCCAGGGCTTGGATATCGCCCCCGGCGGCGCGGATGTTTTCGGCCAGTGCGGCGACGCAGGTCTTGATCCGGGAGGCCACCTGCAAGCGGTCCACCCCGGCGGCCACCCCCTGGATACGGGCTTTTTCCACCAGGGATTCGGCCTGCTCAAGTTCCTCTAACAGCGCCTCGTTCTGCTCGAAAATCGACACACCAGCCTCCGCACCCCGGTTAACAGCCAACCTGAAGTTACTATAATATAACCAACCCAAGGGAATAAAAAAAGGACTCAAACGAGTCCTTTTCTTTTTGCATCCGGGCTTCGACTGCTCCCGTCTCAGACACCCTGTTGCAGGATCTGGCGCACCCGCTCGCGCGACACCCCCACCTGGCGGCCGATCTCGGCCTTCGACAAACCCTTGCGCTGGAGCTGGAAAATGACCTTGCGCTTTTCGTCGCTCATCTTGCGCCACTTGGGCTCGCGCGCCCCGTTTGAGGTAAGGATCTGGGAAATGCGGTTCTCCGTCAGGCCGTACTTCTGGGCCAATCGCTTAATACCATAACCCTGCTGGTAGTCACGGATAACCCTGTCATCCCGACGTTTCAGAGAATTACGGTTGTTCGGCCGGATCTGGAATCCGACACGCAGCTTGTGTCCCAGCAGCTCCAGGGCCATTGAGAGTCCTTTCTTCATCTGTTCACCTCGCCGTTAGCTTACACCGTTTTTCAACCGGAGCTGGTCGTTCGTTCATTGTTTATTACAGCAGGAACTATGCCAGTGTTTCAAATAAATATGTCAAATATTTTTTCTGGTTTTTATTTCTTCCAAACGGTGAGAAAAAGATGTGACCATCGGAGTAACACCCGTGTGAGCCCTGCCGCGTTAAATTTATGAAAAAGACGATTATAGCTGAAACCAGCGCCGACGGGGAATAAAAAACGGCGGAAGAAAATCTTCTTCCGCCGCGAAACGGCGCATTCCTGTCTTGACCGCTCCCGGCTCAGAGCGGCTGGGCCGTTCCGGCCTCCAGCGTGGCCGCCACCGACTCCAGGAATTTCTGCGGCTGCGCGGCCATGAACCCCAGCGCCCCGGTGATCTGGGCGAAAGCTTTCTGCTTCGACTGCGGCTGGATCACGATCGAGACCGGGTCCAGGCTCAGCACCTCTTTCCGGCCGCTCACACTCTCCAGGGCCCGGCAGACCGGGTTTAGCCGCACCCGCGCCTGGCGCGAGAAATCCAGCTTGCACAGGCCGTCCGCGATGTACACGCTCTCCAGGCCCAGGCGCGCGGCGAAAATACGCAGGCGCATCTTCTCCAGCAGGCTGCGCACCTCCTCGGGCAGCGCGCCGAAACGGTCCTCCAGCTCGTGGGCCACCTCATCCAGCAGCGCGGGGTCCTCGCTGGAGGCGATCTTGCGGTAAAGGGCCAGTTTCTGCTTCTGGTCCGGCACGTACTCGTCCGGCAGGTAGGCCGGCAGATCGAGGTTCACCTTGACCGACATCGCCTCGACCCGCTGGCCGCTCTGCTCCAGCTTGGCGATGGCGTCCTTGAGCAGCTTCAGGTAGGTGTCGAACCCCACAGCGGTGATGAACCCGTGCTGCTGGCTGCCCAGGAGGTTGCCCGTGCCGCGCATCTCCAGGTCGCGCAGGGCTATCTCGTAGCCGCTGCCCAGCTCGGTGTACTCCTCCAGCACGCGCAGGCGCTTGACCGCGTCATCGGTCAGCATGCGCTGGGGAGGGACCATCAGGTAGGCGTAGGCGCGGTGGAAACTGCGCCCCACCCGTCCGCGCAACTGGTAGAGCTGGGCCAGCCCGAAACAGTCGGCCCGGTTGACTATGATCGTGTTGGCGTTGGGGAAATCCAGCCCGTTCTCGATAATCATGGTCGAGAGCAGGACGTTCACCTCGCGGCGCTGGAAACGGCGCATGCTGCTCTCCAGCTCGCGCTCCGGCATCTGGCCGTGGGCCACCCCGATCCGGCATTCCGGCACCACGCGGTGCAGGAACTCGTGCATGGCGTAGATCGAGCCGACCCGGTTGTGCACGAAAAACACCTGCCCGTCTCGCGCCAGCTCGCGGCGGATCGCCTCGGCGATCACCTCCTCGTCGAACCCGCAGACCCGGGTGTGGATCGGCAGACGGTCCTGGGGCGGCGTGGTGATCAGCGACAGGTCGCGGATGCCCATCAAGCTCATGTGCAGGGTGCGCGGGATCGGGGTGGCGGTCATGGTCAGGGTGTCCACCTCGTTGCGGATCTTTTTCAGCCGCTCCTTGTGCTTGACCCCGAAACGCTGCTCCTCGTCGATCACCAGCAGGCCCAGGTCGCTGAACTTGACGTCCTGGCTCAGCAGACGGTGAGTGCCGATCAGGATATCCACCTCGCCCTTGCCCAGGCGCTTCACGATATCCTTCTGCTCCTTGGGCCCCTTGAACCGGCTGAGGGTCTCCACCTGCACCGGGAAATCGGCCAGGCGCTCGCTGAACGTGATGTAGTGCTGCTGGGCCAGCACCGTGGTCGGCACCAGCACCGCCACCTGCTTGCCGTCCTGCACCGCCTTGAACGCCGCCCGCAGGGCCACTTCAGTCTTGCCGAAACCCACATCGCCGCAGAGCAGACGGTCCATGCAGGCCTTTTTCTGCATGTCGGCCTTGATCTCCTCGATCGCCCGGAGCTGGTCGACAGTCTCCTCGTACACGAACGAGCGCTCCAGGTCGCGCTGCCAGTCGGTGTCCGGGCTGAACTCGAACCCGCCGCGCACCTTGCGGCTGGCGTAGATCGAGATCAGCTCCTCGGTCATGTCCTGGATCGCCTTGACCGTGCGTGCCTTGACCCGCAGCCACTGCGCGCCGCCGATCTTGTGCACCGCGGGCGGCTGGCCGTCCTCCGAGCTGTAGCGCTCCACCAGGCCCAACTGGTCCATCGGCACGTACAGGAAATCGCCGTCCGCGTACTCCAGCCACAGGCAATCCACCGTGGCGTTCTCGGTGCTGATCTTTTTCAGCCCGCGGAACTTGCCGATCCCGTAGTCGATATGCACCACGTAATCGCCGGGGCGAAGGCTGGAAAAATTTTCGAGCGAGGGGGCGCGCTTGTAGTTGCGACGGCCGCGCACGTGACGGAAGCGGCGGAAGATTTCATGGTCCGTGTAGAGGACCAGCTCGCAGTCCGGGTAGCTGAACCCGGTCTCCAGGCTGCCCAGGGCCAGCACCGCCAACTCGGCGCTCTCGCCCAGCAGTTCCTCCAGGCGTTCGAGCTGGCCGGCGGTGTCGCAGAGAAGCCAGCTCTGACGGCCGCGCTCGTGCTCGCGGCGAAGGTGGCCGCGCAGGCTGTCCAGGTCGCGGTCCACGGCCGGGGCCTCGCGCGTGTCGAAACGGATCGCCTCGCCCGGGCCCTCCTTGATATGCAGGCTGCACAGGTCGGCGCGGCGGAACTGCTCCAAGCGCTCGCCCAGCTCCTGCGCCGACAGGTACAGCTCCTCCGGGGCACGGAACAGGGCTCCCCGGCGTTCCACCGCCCGCTCGTGCAGCTCGTGCACCTCCTCCCAGAACTTTTCCGCCTCCTGAAGCACCTTGTCCCGCTCATCGAACAGCACCAGGCTGCCCGGAGCGAGGTAGTCGAACAGGTCGCCCAGGCGGGACGAACCGCCCCGGACACCGTTGCGTTTCCAGTCGAACGGCTCGCTAACCGGCAACAGACGCACCCGCTCCAGCTTTTCCACCGAGCGCTGGCTGGCGATCTCGAAGCAGCGCAGGTCGGCCAGCTCATCCCCGAACAGCTCCAGGCGCACCGGGTTTTCCATCTCGAAGCCGTAGATATCGAGGATGCCGCCGCGCACGCTGAACGTGCCCACCTCCTCCACCATGGCCTCGCGCCTGAAACCCAGCTCTACCAGGCCGGCAAGAAGGCTCTCCAGTTCCACGCTCTGGCCCAGGCGCAGCGTGATCTCGCGGCGGTTGAAATCCCCCGGCGCCACCACGCGCTGGCAGAGCGCGCGCACCGGGATCACGGTCACCCCCGGGGTCAGGTGCATCAGGCGAGACAGGGCCTCGATCCGCGGACCCACTATCCCCGGTTCCGGGCGCGAATCCTCGTAGGGCAGCACCTCCCACTGCGGGAACACGTTCACTTGTTCCTCGGGCAGGAAATTGAGCAGGTCCGCCTCGATCTTCTCCACCTGGCGCGCCCCGCGGGTCACATAGAGCGTGGTGCCGGGACGGCGCGTCTGAAGCCCTGCCGCAACGAAATTCCGGGCCGAGCCGTACAGGTTGCCCAGACGCGCCTCGGCCGCGCTGTCATCCTCCCGGCCGTACAGGTGCTCCAGCGCTCTGGTAAAGGCGCGCGAGCTGTCCAGCCGCTCCAGCAAGCTTTTCAGGTCCGCCATTTCACTGCCTTCCCACTCGACAGAAACTTACCGTTTTACATATCCACACTCTTGAAAGCCATAGCGGGGATACAAGGGGCAATTCATGAATTGCCCCTACGAAGACCACCACCAGCTTGTCGTAGAAGCAGGCCCTTGTGCCTGCCCACATTCTGTGCAGGCGGCCACGGGGGGCCGCCCCTACAGAAGGCTGATTTCTTCGTAAACAACCCAATGGCTTCTGGTTCACTTGCCCGTAACCAAGAGAACACCAATGCTTCTCGGGCACGGTGCTCCGTACCGCTACATTAAACACGGAACTCTTCATAGATGATGCAAAACCGCTTTCAGTCCTCTTTCCGGTTGGCCAGCAACTGCTCGGCGGCCAGCACCAGCAGGAACAGCCCGAGCAGCCAGGGCCACAGCTCCACCCCGCCACGGTCCGGGAACACCATTTCCGCCAGGTTGTCATCCGGACCGACAAACCGCACCTCGCGCCCGGCGAAATAGCGCCGTATCTCCTCCCGGCTCTCCGGGCGGACATCGCTCTCGGCCGGGTCGATGCCGGCGGCGAAAGCCCCGGCCGGGCGGCCGTTGTCGTAGATACGGTACAGTCCCGGCTGCCGCGCCCCGTCGAAATCCACCCGGCTGCGCTCACCCGGCGGCAGCATGAAACGGCTCTCGGCCGGGCCGTGAATCTCCAGCCCCCCGGTTCCAGATGGAGCACCGAAAAAGAGGCTCACGCTTTCGCCCACCCGCACCTCGGGCTGCACCACCGGGCCGCGGCTGGCGCAGAGAGTGAGCAGCGAATGCACCAACGGCACGAAAAGCGGGGTCTCGGGCAGCTCGGTCTGGGCTGGGTCGGCCAGGTCCAGGCCGGCCAGGGCCAGGGCGAAACCGCCCTGGCGGACTAAGCGCAAAACGGGCTTGCCCCCGGCGCTCGCCAGGTCCCAGGCCTGGCCCCCATCACCCACGGCCTCCGGCTGAGACAGGTTGCGCAGGGCGGTCAGCTTGATCCGCACCAGGGCCGGCAGGGATTCGAACAATGCGCCGAACACCGCCCCGGACTCCTGCCCTGGCCCCGGCCGCGCGGGTGTGTCGAACGATCCGCCCCCCAGGCGCTCCAGCGCTCCGAGGCTCACCGGCAGGCCCAGACGGGCCGCGGCCTGGCTGAATCCCTGCGCCGCTCCGTCCGCCGCCTGGTCCTGCCCGGACGGCAGCACCAGCACCCCCAGCCCGGCGCTCAGCGCCCGGTCGAGGCAGGCCCCCAGGGCCGCCTCGGGATAATTCACACCGTGCAGAACGATCACGTCCGAACCGGTGAAAGCGGTCTGCGGCAGGGGCAGGCCCGCGGCCCCGCCCAGGCTGATCGCCCCGGCTCCATCCAGCACCTCCAGGGCCGCGCGCAGCCAGGGCCCGGACGCGCCGCCCTCCACCAGGGTCACCCGCAGGCGCGGCGGCACAGTCAGCAGGATGGAGCGGCTGTTGTCCACCTCCAGGTTGTCGGCATCCAGACGGGCGGAAAGCTCGTAGGAGCCGGCCTCCTGGGGCGGCAGCTCCACTGTGGCCGCGGAGGCGGCATCCGGCTCCAGGCTCAGCTCGCCCTGGCCCACCAGATGTCCGTCCAGGTAAAGCCGCGGCATGGCTTTGGCTGTCCCGGCGCCCCCGTAACGCGCCACCTCCACCCGCACCTTGAGCGGCGCCCCGGGCCGGACTATCTCGCCGGGAAGGGACAGCCCGGTCAGGGCCAGGTTCTCCGGCGCACGGGAGTGGCCCTCGATCACGTACCAGCGGGTTATCGCGCCCGTGATGTCCGGGCCCAGGCTGTCCGGACCGAGGAACCCGCGCTGGCAGTCGCTGAAAATGAATCCCTCGCGGGTCACTGTGCCGCGCTCGGCGGCCAGGGCGTGCTCCGCCGCGCGCACCGCCTCGCCCAGGCGCGCCGTGCCGTAACCTGGGGCCAGCAGCGCCCCGCTCGGCCCCGGCCCGCCGGAGACCAGCCATTGCGCGTTCTGTGACGCCTCCAGGCCGTCCGGCGCGGTGACAAGGCGCCAGCGGTCCCGCCCGCCCAGCCAGGAGCACACCCGCTCCAGCCTGGCCGCCAAGCGGTCGTTCACGGCGCCGTGCTCATCCACGTAGCCCATGCTGGCCGAATTGTCAAACACGAACGCCACGGCCGCTGGGAGGTGCTCCTCGGGCCCGGCCTGGAAAAACCCGCGCAGCATGGGCCGCGCCGGGACCAGCACCAGAAGGACCACCGCCAGCGTACGCAGCGCCAGCAGCAGCCAGCGCCGCATCCGCAGGCGGCGCACGTTGCGCTGGGCCACCTCGGACAGCAGCAGCAGCGAGCTGAACTCGCGCCTCTCGGCCCGGAAACGGCTGAAAAAATGGATGATGAAAGGGATCGCACCAGCGGCCAGACCGATCAGCACCAGCGGATTGAGAAACTGCAGCACATCCACCGTCCCATCCTGCGCCCGGGCGCAATGAGGCCGCCCGGCTCAAGCGCCGCCGCGGCTTTCAAACACAACTACCCCTCCCGACTCCGGAGTGGAAAGTCGCGAGGGGCCCCTCAGAAATCTGACAGTATCATTTTCCGGCCGCAGCCACACGCCAGCCAACAGTCTGCGGCCTGGCGCGCCAGGCGCGCCGCCTGCCCGGCTGACGAAAAATCGACACCAGACGATGCACGAAAATACATAAAAAAGCCCCGGTTGGCAAGCCGGAGCTTGTTCTGCCTCGGTCCCGGAATCCACCCTTTCAGCCGGCCAGGCCGGGCGGCACGGGGTAGACCTCCCCCGCGGCCTCCAGCTCGGCCTTTTTCTCGTCGGTCAGCCCGATCTCCTCATCGCTCAGGTAGCAGGCCGGGTCGGGCCCGAACGGGTCATCGTACACCCGCGCGGCCCGCACGCGCATCGCCCCGCCGCAGAGCGCGAAGTAGCGGCACAGGCGGCAGCGCCCGCGGATCCGCCCGGCCCGGTCTTTAAGCCCGGCCATCAGGGGATCCGAGGTGTCGGTCCATATCTCGGAGAACTTGCGCTCGAGCACGTTACCGAACGTGTGGTCCATCCAGAACTGGTCCGGGTGCACGTCGCCGTGCCAGTCCACCTCGCCGATCCCCACGCCGGTCGAGAACATCCCGCCGCGGTTCCATTCCAGCAGCTTGCGCACCGCCTCGGCGCGCGGGCTGCCCTCGGCCTCCAGGCGCCGCAGCACGTAGATACCGTCCACGTGGTTGTCCACGGTCAGGATGTTGACATTGAGCCCGCGGGCGTGGAAATCGCGCGTGCGGCGCATGATTATCTCCAGCGCGTCCCGGCTCTGGCTGTGCGACAGGTCGCTCTCGGCGATCCCCGCTCCGCGTCCCGAGTAGACCAGGTGGTAGAAACAGGCCCGGTTGATCCGCTCGCGCTCGATGAAATCGAAAATCGCTTCCAGGTCATTGTAGTTGCTGCGGGTGAGGGTCAGGCGCAGGCCCACGCGCTGGCCCAGCTCCACCAGGTTGCGGAATCCTCTCATAGCCAGTTCGAAAGCGCCTTTTTTGCCCCGGAAACAGTCGTTCACCTCTCCGATCCCGTCCAGGCTGATCCCCACGTAGGTGAACCCGGCCTCTTTCACTTTCCAGGCCGTCTTCTCGTCGATCAGGGTGCCGTTGGTCGAAAGCGTGGGCCGCAGGCCATGGTCCACGGCGAAACGCACCAGCTCGAAAATGTCCTTGCGCACCAGCGGCTCGCCGCCCGAGAACAGCACGGCCGGCGTCTTGAATTCGGCCAGGTCGGCCAGGAACGCCTTGGCCTGGTCCGTGCTAAGCTCGCCCGAGTAGCGCTTGTTCTCGCTGTCCGTGTAGCAGTGCACGCAGCGCAGGTTGCAGCGGCGCGTGCAGTTGAACACCACCACCGGACGGCGCTCGGCGGCGTTGATCGGAGCGGTCTGCGGTACACTGTGCTGCGCGGCCGCGGCTCCGGCGGCGGGCGGGCAGGACGGCGCCACCGCGGGCTGCGCGGCGTGCCCGTACCGGATCGCGTCCCCGCTCGACTGCTCACCGCACAACAGTTTCGTTATGTCTATCATCCGCTCTCCGCTGGGTTGAGCTCTCGTCTGTCCGGTCTGTCCTGTTGAAACGGCCGCCTGCCCCCAGATGTTTCGCTGCCGCCGGGCGCCACTGTGGACCGGATTGCCCCGGAGGCCCTCCGGCGATAGATTATAGCAGTGACAGAATGTCACATCATGAGGTCAATTTAGTCCCGGGCTGTCGGGCTGTCAATCCGGGCTGCCGTCATTTGCCGCACCTGCGGGAGGAATGCATGGAGAAAGTCAAGCGCTTCGGGATATCCATCGAATCCGACCTGGCGGACCGTTTCGACCGCCATATCCTGGCCGAGGGCTACTCGAACCGAAGCGAGGCCCTGCGCGACCTGATGCGCGAACACCTGGTGGCCGACCAGTGGAGCCTGGACGGCACCGTGACCGTGGCCTCGCTCAGCCTGGTCTACAACCACCACCAGCGCGACCTGGGCGACACCCTCACCGACATCCAGCACGAGCACCACGAGATCATCATCTCCTCGCTCCACGTGCATATCGACCACGACAACTGCCTCGAGGTCATCATCCTCAAAGGCCCCAACACCGAGATCAAGAGCCTGGCCGACCACCTGATGGCCACCCGCGGGGTCAAGCACGCCAAGCTGACCATGACCACCACCGGCCGGGACATCTGAAGAGCCGCGGCTCCACCCGTAATGGCACCCGCCGAATCCAGCGGAAGGAGAGACCCGCAAATGATCAGTCGAATCTGGCACGGCTGGACCACCCATTCCAATGCGGACAAGTACGAGGTCCTGCTGAAAGAGGAAATCTTTGTCGGGATCAACAACCGTCACATCCCCGGTTTCCGTGAAATCCACCTGTTGCGCCGCGACCTGGCCGAGGAGACCGAGTTCGTCACGCTCATGACTTTCGACTCCCTGGCCGCGGTGCGCGATTTCGCCGGTCAGGACTACGAAGCCGCGATGGTCCCGCCCAAAGCGCGCGCGGTGCTGGCGCGTTTCGACCAGCGCTCGCAGCACTACGAGATACGGGTGAGAGCGGCTGCAGCGGAATGAACCCGTGAAAAATATAAGCCCGGACCCGGCCACACAGCCAGGTCCGGGCTTGTCATATCCGGACAACCTTTCCGGCTTAGAATCCCATCAGCCCGGCCAGCAGGACCAGGGCCATGAAATAAGTCAGCATGCTCACCAGCACCCGGGCGAAAAAACCGGCCTTCTCGAACACACGTTCCGTGAAAAACATATCCTTCTCCTTTGTTCAGTGCGATACTTACGCTTCGAATATGTAAGCCGGTCCTCCCGGCTGAATTTATCCTCTAAACAGCGAAGCCGGCCGCCCTCTCCGGGCTGCCGGCCTCTTGCTTTCCCCGCTGAGCCGCTTTCTGTCAGAGTCCGGTCAGAGGACTCAGCAGAAAACTCAGCAGGAAGAAGTAAGACAGGTACAGCCCCAGAAACATTGCGGAAGACTTTATATAATCCATACGGTCAGTCATCTTCATATCCTCCGTGATTGGAATGTCTCGTCCCTAATCGGCGCCAGCGGTCCAGACCGCTGGTTTTGCCTCTCATTATCAATCTATACATGCTCCGACTCCTCCCTTTCTGTTCTGTCAGGCCCGCCCCTTGCGGATCGATATTGATAAAACCCCATTCTTGACTATTTGTTCCACTTTTGTTGTAAAAAACAATCCTCTTCTGAGTTATATTTCTGGACGCAGAAGGCCGCATCCGCCTGCACCGGCTGCGGCCCCTCGGGCATCCCTCGTATTTTTTCTCTCATATCAGCTTTCCGCCCGACAGCGAGAGCATCACCCAGGCGAAATCGATCACCGCGAAGTACACCGCCGCCGAGATCACGGCTCCGGCCCAAGCGTATACGGGACCGTTATTCTTATCACTGCGGATGGCTTTCATTTTTTCTCCCTCGATGGAATGAATCGGTTACAGTCTTGACCAGCCAGGGAGAAAAGCGCTTTTCTCGACTTTCATTAACTAAGACCCGTCAACCGGTTGCCAGGTTTCAAAAATCGTATCCGGAACGAAACAACCAGCCTGGCGACAAAAACCGGCGGAGATTTCTCTCCGCCGGCTTCGTCTCATTCTGTTCTCACCGCTTATTAGATCAGGTTGTTCAGGCCCAGGCTGAAAGCGGCGAACGCGAAGTAGATAACCGTGCCGAAAGTGACCTGGAGGAAAACTGTCACCGGGCTGGTGTTCACGGTCTGTGTCATGGCTTTCATCGTTGTCTCCCGTGTGGAGTTTGGGTTTCATCATCAGTGTAAGGCTTTTTGAAAACCGGTTTCTGCTGCCCTTCACACAATATGACTCCACCATTGCCCACAGGGTTTCATTTTTTACGGCGGGAAAGACGGGAGTGGAAATCAGGTTTGACTTTCCGTTGCGGCAAAGCCCATGAAAGCCCACATCCGGCCCAGGCCGGCCTCGGCCTCGGCGCGGAATGAATGGAAAAGGTCGTTGTGGCAGCGCGTGCACCAGCGGCTGACCGCGATGCTCGCCGCGGGCACTCCCAGCTCCTGCGCCCGCTGCGCCAGGAGAGCGCGCAGGTCGATCTTCCAGCCGTCGCCCGGCGTGCGCCCGGCGAACCCGGGGGTTTCCGGCCCCTGCACTCCCAGCCAGACCGCCACCTCGCGCCCCACCTCGTAGCAGGCGCCGCAGATCGCCGGGCCGAGGTAGATTTCCAGCTCCTGCGGAGCGGCCCCGGCCAGCTCGGCCAGACGGGCCAGGCCCGCCTGGAGCACCCCGGCCGCAATCCCACGCCAGCCTGCGTGCAACAGGGCCCAGGCCCGCGCCTTTCGCGCCAGCACGAACACCGGCACGCAGTCCGCAGCCGAGACCACCGCGGCCAGCCCCGGCGCGACCCCCACCAGCCCGTCACCCTCCAAGACATGCTCCAGCGAGAAAGCCTCGCCCAGGGCGCCCTCCAGCAGGCCTACATCCACCACCCGCTGTCCGTGCACCTGCGCCAGGCGGAAAGCATCACGGAAACCCCGCGCGGCCAGCTCCGCCCCCAGGAACGGCAGACCCTCGCCGCGGCCGCGCTCCGGCAGGCGCAGGCTCACGCCGTGCACCAAGCCGGGCACCTCGGCCCAGGGGTTGTAGCGCACATAAAAGAATTGTCCCTCGGCCCGCAGTGTTTCCATCCGGCCCGCCGTCTCGGAGAAGAGCATGTCCGGTGACCCGGCCGCGGCCTGTCCATTGGCGTCAGGCCGTGGCCGGAACGAGATTTTCAGTCCAGGAACAGATAGCGCCGCCACTTGTTCTCGCCCGCCGGGTGGTGGAAACGGATGAACGAGAAATAGCTCGGACGGCGTGGCTGGCGCAGCAAGTGCATACCTGCCATCTCTGGGGTGCGGTTGCCCTTGTGGTTGTTGCATTTCACACAGGCGGTGACCAGGTTTTCCCAACTGTCCTCGCCCTGGCGCGCCCGCGGGACGATGTGATCGGTGGTGAGTGGGTCGTGGGTGGAGCCGCAGTACTGGCACCGGTACCCGTCCCGCCGCAACAGGTTGCGCCGGTTGAGCGAAATCGTCCGGCGACCGGGCTGTACGTAGATCATAAGCCTGATAACAGAAGGAATGGGGTACTGACGGCTCACCGTGCGGACAACAATGTGGTCGTAATACTCCAGAATCTCGGCCTTGCCCAGCATCGCCAGAATGATCGCCCGGCGCGCCGAGCAGATATGCACCGGCTGGAAGCTGTTGTTCAGCACCAGCACCTGGCTGCTCAAAGTGTCACCTGGGTCCATACTACTGCCTGCCTTCTGAAAAGTCCCTCGCTTTAAGTTGATTTTACCACTGTTGAAGCACCGCGCTTACCAGATCGTCCGCCAGCAGCAGCATCACCCGCTGGGCGGCCTGTTGCTCGGTTTCCTTGTCCGGGTCGTACACCACGTAGCGCGAGAAATTAGAGTCCCGCCACAGGGTCTTGTTCTCCACCCGGTCGATAAATTCCACGTCCAGCACTATCGTTACCCGCCGCCCGGTGACCTGGATGTCCTGGGTCTGACGGTAGGACTCGGCTTCCTCATAGTAGCGGCGCACCGTGCCGTTCAGGGCCGCATCCGCCTGGTCGGCCTCGGCCAGACGGAGGTTCGCCTCGCTCAGGAAACGCTCGGTCACCAGGTCGGTGATCCCCTGGGGCAGGCTGAACTCCGGCGTCTGGTTCTCGAAAGTCGGGATGCTGATTGTCCGGATGTGCGAAGGCAACCGCCCGGTGGTGCTGTAATGGCTGCACCCGGCCGCGCACAGCGCCAGCACGGCTGCCGTCCAGACCCCGGCCAGGCCGTATGTCGCCGCGCCGTGCCGCACGGTCACTGTCCCTCGGGCAGCGTGATCTCGAACGCCTTGGCCGTAAGCTCCTGGTTGACTTCCTCCTTGCTCACCAGCACCGTGATCTCGCGGTCCTCCTCGAAATCGCGGTACACAGTGTGCGTGGCCCGCTGCATCCCACCCACGGGGCGGAACTCGGAGCGGACTATCTCGCGCCGGATATTGCCGTGCTCGTAGTGGGCGAACCGCACCACCGAGCGTAGCGCGCTGTCGTAGGTGAACTCGTAGACCGAGTCGTCCCCGCTCAGCCGCAGCCGTCGCAGCGTGCCCTCCTCGGCGGCCTGCTCGCGCATGCCCGCGCGGCGGAACCGCCCGGGCTTGAAAATGCCGGTCACACCGCCCAGGAACTCCCCGTCGGTCAGGCCCTCGCTCGAGGACAGCCGGGCCAGGGGTTCCGGGTTGCCCCGCTGGGCGCGGACCACGCGGTTCTCCTTGGGCAGCACCACGGTGATCGAGTCACCCTGCTGGAGCATCTGCATCCAGAGCGTGGTGAACGGCGGGCCGTAGATGCTCATCTGCAGGGTGTCGGGCGCCTGGAAAAACAGCGCCCCGTCGCCGCTGAACGTGCGCCCCTTGTCCAGAAGGCGCACCCGGAATATCTGCTTGTTGGTCCGGAGGTCCTGCTCCAAACGGTCCAGGTCGGCCAGCACCGCGGCCGGCTCTATGGACGTTCCGCCCAACTGTTTCATCGCCACTGCGCAGCCGGCCCCCAGGCCGGCCAGAATCACCAGCGCCAGCGCGGCCAATCCCGCCCGGAGCGCCCCATGTCCGTGTGCCGCTATTTTCGGCCTCCCTTTTTCTGTTAATTCCCCGTGCTTTTCAGCTTTTCCAGCCGGGCCTTGAGTTCGTTGTTGGTCGCATCCATCTCCAGGCTCCTATTCCAGGCGGCCACGGCCTCGGCTTTCTGACCCAGGGAGAGGTAGATTTCCCCCAGGTGCTCGTAGATTTCGGCGTGCTCCATGGCGGCCAGGGCGCTCTTGATCTCCTTGAGCGCCTCCTCGCGACGGCCCTGCTTGAACAGCACCCAACCCTTGCTGTCTATGTAATGCCCGTTTTCCGGCTCCGTGGCCAGGGCGCGGTCCACCAGGCGGCCGGCCTCCTCCAGGTTCTCGCCCTTTTCGGCGTAGTAGTAGCCCAGATAATTCAGCGCCGGGGCATAGTCCGGCCAGTCCTTGAGCACCAGGCGCAGGTACTTGACCGTGTTGCTGTCGTCCGCCATCTCGTGGTACACGTTGGCCATGGAGAACAGCACCTCGCGGCGGCTCTCCGTGTCCTGCTCCCGCACCCGCGGCAGGCCCGCCTCGAGTTCGGCCAGCGCGCGCGGGTAGTCCTTGAGCGTGTAGTAGGCCCGGCTCAGGGTCAGGTAGACCGGCAGGAAATCCGGCAGGTGCTCTTTCACGGTCCGGAACGCCTGCACCGCCTCGGGAAGGCGCTCCAGGCGCGAGTACAGGAACCCGAGCGTGTACAGCCCGTTGTCGGTCAGGCTGCTGTCCGCGGCCAGCGGTTCCAGCAGGCCGAGCGCCTTGTCCAGTTGTTCGCCGTGGTAGTACAGACGGCCCAGGCCCTCGCGCACAGCGGAACTGGTGTCCCCGGCGGCCACCCGGCTCTCTAACAGCGAGGTCGGGGCCGAAAGGTCCTGGCCGCGCAGCGAAACGGTCAGCAGGTGGTCGAACACCGAGGCCGTGGCTCCGGGGTCGAGCACCAGCAGCCGCAGGTAATTCTTCTGGGCGCAGGCCCAGTCGCCGCCGGTCTCACACAGGTTGCCCAGCACGCGGTACGGCTCGGCGAATGTGCTGTCCTCCGCCACCGTGCGCGCCATGTAATCCCGGGCTTTGGCCTGGTCTCCGGTGCGAAGGTGGAGCACGCCAACCTGGAACAGGTCCCGCGACAGGTTGCTGTTGTCCGCGGTCAGGAGCGGTTCGTACAGAGGTATCATTTCGGCGTACTTGCCCTGCGAGAACAGCACCCGCAACAGGCTGCGCCGGGTGAAACGGTCGTTTGGCTCCTCGGCCAGGATTGCACTGTAGTTTTCTACCGCTCTGTCCGTCTTGCCCGTGGCCTCCAGGGCGATGGCGTACACCCGCTTCAGGGCCGGGTTGAGCGTGTCCCCCTCGGCCTGGCGTGCATCCAGGCGCTCGAGCAGGGTCGGCCAGGCCCCGTTGCCGGCGGTGGAGTCTCCGCTGTAGGCCGGGTAGGCCGCCCGCAAGGCCACAGCCACCACCTGCGGCATCACGCTCTCCGCTGCCTCGGGTTTCTGTTCGAGGAACTTGAGGTAGTGGTCCAGGGCCTGCGCGTATTTCAGCTCCAGCTCATCCAGACGGGCCAGCAGGTTGTGCGCGTCGGCCAGCGAGCTGTCCGCGGCCAGGGCCTCCTCCAGGTACTGACGGGCCGGTTCGCGGCCGCCCACCCGCATGTACAGCGCACCCATCTGGTAGCAGTCGAAAGCGTAGTTTTCGCTCTCCGGGTCCAGCAGGACACGGTAGACCGGGATCATCTCCTGGTAGCGGCCCAGGCCGTTGAGAAGGTCGAGCAGACGGCGGCGCGCCCACTCCTCCTCCGGCTGGCGCTCCAGAAGACGGCGGAACCAGGCCACCGCCTCCTCGTTCCGTCCCGTGGCCTGGCAGCTCACCGCCAGCATCCGCAGGGCCTGCACGTTGATCGAGTCGCCCCTGTCCACCAGCGGCTTGAGGGTCTTGAATATCTCCTCGTGGCGGCCCAGGGCGAACAGCGCCTCGGCGTACAGCACCTTCAGGTAGGCGCTGGAGGGGTCGAGCCGCATGGCCGCTCCCAGTGAGTCCAGCGCGAACTGTTTGTCGTCGTTCAGCAGGGCCTCGTAGCCCACAATCACTTTCCGCACCGCATCCTTGTCGTAGACCGCGGGCGGTGCGGCGGCGCGCAGCCCGGCTACGCACATCCCAAGGGCCAGCAGAAGTGTCAGCCCCCACGCTCTTGTCGTCTTTCCCACTCTCCCTCCATCCGCGCGCTCATCGGCGTGCATTCATATCAGAGTAATATATCCCTGTCCGCTTGAGGCTGTCAAGCAATCCATTCGGACGCCGATAGTCCTCATCTCTTTTATTCTCACCAAGTTATACCGAATTTAGCCGTCCGGTATAATACTTTTCAAACCGGAGCCTTATATGTATATTACAATCCTCGCATAAGTTCGTTTCCTGCAAATCCGGGGGCCGGCAGGCCTCACGAGGGCAGAATCTTGAGCCAGAACGGTAAAATCAGGACCGGCGTGGTGGGTGTGGGGCACCTGGGAAGCCTGCACGCGCGGATTTACAGCCAGATGGAAAACGCCGAGCTGGTGGGCGTCTACGACACCGACCCGCAGCACGCCCGCGAGGTGGCGGACCGTTTCGGGGTGCGCGCTTTCGACTCCCTGGAACAACTGGCCGACTCGGTGGAGGCCGCCAGCCTCGCCGTGCCCACGGACCGGCACTACGAGCTCGGCCGGGTGCTCCTGGAGCGCGGACTGCACCTGCTGATCGAAAAGCCGGTCACCGAGACCCGCGAGCAGGCCACCGAGCTGATCGATCTGGCCCGTCGCTCCGGCAAGGTGCTGCAGGTGGGGCATGTGGAGCGGTTCAACCCGGCCCTGATGGCCGCGGTGGAGCACGTGCACGGCAGCCTGTTCGTCGAGAGCCTGCGCCTGGCCCCGTTCAACCCCCGCGGGACCGAGGTGGATGTGGTCCTGGACCTGATGATCCACGACATCGACATCATCCTCAGCCTGCTGCGCCGACCGGTGGTGGAGGTGGCCGCCTCGGGAGTGCCGGTGCTGACCGACAAGCTGGACATCGCCAACGCCCGCCTGACTTTCGAGGGTGGCGCCGTGGCCAACATCACCGCCAGCCGGGTCAGCCTGGAGAAAGTCCGCAAGATACGCTTTTTCGCCCGCGACTGCTATGTTTCGACCGACCTGCTCGGACGCAGCGCCACGCTTTACCGCAAGCGCTCACCCGACGGGGCGGCTCTGGCTGGCTCGCTCACCGACCGCAGTGCGCCGCCCGACATGCTCGAGCTGTTCGAGCGCCGCGCTCTGGCTGTCGACGCCACCGCCGAGCCACTGCGCCTGGAGCTGGAAAGCTTCATCGGCTGTATCGGCCGCGGCGCTCACCCGGTGGTCTCGGGCGAGGACGGTTTGCAGGCGCTGGAGGTGGCCCAAAGGATCCGGGATGCCGTGCGGCGCTCCATCGAGCTGGCCGGTCTGGCTGCAGCCGACGGTCCCCACTCCGCCTGAGGAGGCGTCGCCATGGGCATAGCCGGTTACTGGGAGGCCCGCCGCCGATTTTTGGGGCGCGCCGGCAACCCCCGTCCCATCTGGCGCATCCTGATTATGCTGGCGATCATTCTCTACCTGATCTACCGTTTCAGCCACCTGGAACATCTATCCCATTGAGCCAGAGCGAACCGCCTCCCCGGACAGCGACGGATGGAAGCTCCCGATATTTTTGTCTCCGCGCCCGACCCCAGCGGCGAGATGCACGCCGCCCGGATGCTGGAGCGCCTTAAAGAGCTGGCCCCGGGCCTCACGTTGCGGGGTATCGGCGGGCCGGCCATGCAGGGCTGCGGCGTGGAGCTGCTCTGCACCCAGGACCGTCTGGCCGTGATGGGCCTGGTCGAGGTGCTCGCCCACCTGCCGTTTTTCCTGCGCCTGATGGCCGACATCCGCGCCAGTTGGCGCAGACGCCGTCCCTCCCTCGTGATCCTGGTCGATTTCCCCGATTTCAACCTGCGCCTGGCCGCCGAGGCGCGCAAGTTGGGAATCCCGGTCCTCTACTACATCAGCCCGCAGGTCTGGGCCTGGCGCCAGGGCCGCAAGAATCGCATCGCCGAGCTGACCGACCGTCTGGCCGCGGTCTTCCCCTTCGAGGTGGATTTTTACCGCGGCACCGGGGCGCATGTGGAGTATGTGGGCCACCCGCTGCTGGAGACCCTCGCACCGCAGCCCGACACAACTGCTTTCCGCGCCCGCTGGGGCCTCGACCCGTCCCGCCCGCTGGTGGGCCTTCTGCCGGGAAGCCGCGCCCAGGAACTGGAACGCCACCTGCCCGCGTTCCTGGACGCCGCCGCGCGTCTCCGCCAGGCCCGGCCGGAACTCCAGCTCGCCGTAGGGCTCCTGCCGCATATCGCCGCCCGCTTGAGCAAAGAAGAGCACGCTGTCATGCGCTCCCTGGACCTGCGCGAGGTGACCGCTGACAGCGCGGCGCTCATCTGCGCCAGCCGCCTGCTGCTGTCCAAGAGCGGCACCGTGAGCCTGGAGGCGGTCCTGCACGGCACGCCCCTCATTATCGGCTACCGAACCAGTTTCCTCAGCTACACCCTGGCGCGGCGTCTGGTCAAGGTGAGCCACATCGGTATGCCCAACCTGCTCGACCCCGACCCGCAGATACCCGAGCTGGTTCAGGATCAGCTCACCGGCGAGCGCCTGTGCGCCCTGGCGCTCGAGCTGCTGGAGGAATCCTCGCCCCGGCGCGCGGCGATCCTGGCCCAGTGCGCCCGGGTGCGGGAGCACCTTCGCACCGGCAAACCGGCCAGCCTGCGCGTGGCCGAGATCGCCCTCGAAATGTGTAACCGGCCTGCGGAGGGTGCATGAGCGACACCCATCCCAAATACGGCTGGCGCGACAACCTGCTGTTCTGGTTCGCCGGAGTGCTGGGCGTGGCAATCCTGCGGCTGCTTTTCTCCACCATCCGCACGCGGGTCTACGGCGAGCAGAACCGCGCCGGCGCGCGCAAGCTCGGCCCCGGCCCCCTGGCTTTCGCCCTCTGGCACAACCGTCTTCTCGGCCCCTGCTGGCAGAACCGCGGCGAGGGGGTCTGCGTGCTGAGCAGCCAGCACCGCGACAGCGAGTACATCGTGCGGGTGGTCAAGCGCCTGGGCTTCCACTCGGTGCGGGGCAGCGCCACCCGGGGCGGGGTGCGCGGCATGCTGGCCATGCTGCAAGCCATGCGCGAGGGCCATGATCTGGCCCTCACCGTGGATGGCCCCAAGGGCCCGGTCGGGGTGGTCAAGCCCGGGCTGATCTACGCCGCCTCGCGCTCCGGCTGTCCGCTGCTACCCTCGGCCGTGAGCTACAGTGCCTACTGGAGCCTTCACACCTGGGACCGCCTGCGGATACCCAAGCCCTTCTGCCGCATGTCAGTCGTATACGGCGAGCCGATGCTCATCCCGGACAAGCCGGATGAGGCCGAATTGGAGCGGCTCTGCCTGACCGTGGCCGAGCGGGTGAACGAATGCGCCGCCCTGGCCGACAACATGGTCCGTCCGGTGGAGTTCGCCGGCAAGAGCCCCTGGCTGCGCCGCGTGCTCGAATCGTTCCTCACCCGTCCCCGCGACCGCTGGTTTCACTTTCCGCTGCTGATTTGCCTGTTGCCCCTGGAAGCCCTCTGGCTGGGCGGCTGGCTGGTGCGGGAGTATTTCTACCGACGGGGCCTGCGCGCCGGGGGGCACTCGCCCGTGCCGGCGGTCTGCGTGGGCAGCCTGAGCGCGGGCGGCGCCGGTAAGACTCCGGCCGCCCATCTTATTGCCGGTATGCTGCAGAAAGCCGGTTTCCGGGTGGCCCTGCTCTCCCGTGGCTACAAACGTCCCTCGGGTGAAAGGCTTTTCATGTCCGGTCCCGCGCCCCGCGACATCCCGCCCGGCGAGCTGGCCGTGCGCGCCGGGGATGAGGCCGCTCTGGCCGCCCGCCGCCTGCCCGCGCTCACCCTGGCAGTCAGCCCCGACCGCCGGGCCGCCGCGGCCGCGGCCGTGGAGCGCTTCGGCGCGCAGGTGCTGGTTATGGACGACGGGTTCGGGCACCGCTCTTTCGGCCGTAGCATGGACCTGCTCACCCTCACCCCGCGCATCCTCGGCCTGACCGGCCATGTCCTGCCCGCGGGCTACCTGCGCGAGCCGCGCTTCGCCGCCGACCGCGCCCGCGCCCTGCTCCTGGTGCTGGATGAGGACGAAAGCACCCTGGATGTCCCGGCCGCCTGGCGGCGCGATAAACTGGTGATGCGCCTGGTGCGCAAAACCCTGGGCTTGCAGGAGCTGTCCGGCTGGCCCGGCGAGGAATACCTGGACCCGGACCGCAGCCTGCGCGGCCGCAAGGTGCTGGCGATCTGCGGTCTGGCCCACCCGGAAAGCTTCCGCGACAGCCTGGCCCTCGCCGGGGCGGGCGAGCTTACAGTGCTGGCCTGGCCCGACCATTTCGCCTGGCCCGAGGCGGCCCAGCGCCAGGCGGCAGAGCGCGCCCGCGCGACCGGTTCCATTCTCGTGACCACAGAGAAAGACGCGGTCAAGCTCGACCCGGCCCTGGTCGGCCCGGACTGCCTGGTGCTGTGCCAGGGCCTGGAGGACCGCTCCCACGGCGCCCTGGGACGTATCCTGGACGAGCTGCTCCTTCCCGCCGATGGCAACTGGAGACGCAGCCGGGCCTGATCCCGCCGCCCCGTCTTGGACTTTCGATAATCCGGCCAAGAGGTTATATTCAAGCCAGAGGCATGGGCCCGCCTCGCCTGGGGCCCGGGCGGCCGCACACCGCTCGAGGGGCGCTCCCGCCCCGCCTCTTCCGTCCGGCTGGGGTCGTGGCGGAAAAGCGTTACTGCCAAGCCACAAAACCGAGGACTGTAAGAATGAACGGCAAGCAGAGCAGCCAGGATAAAGCCGCGGCCGCGCGCGCGGCCACCAATATCCATCCCACCGATTTCCTGGTCATCGGCAGCGGCATCGCGGGCCTGAGTTTCGCACTCAAGGCCAGCGAGCACGGCCGCGTGATCGTGATCACCAAGAAACAGAACTACGAGAGCAACACCAACTACGCCCAGGGCGGCATCGCCTCGGTCATGGGCGAGGACGATGATTTCGGCCTGCACGTGCAGGACACGCTGGAGTCCGGGGCCGGACTGTGTGACCGCCGCGCCGTGGAGGTCCTGGTGAGCGAGGGCCCGGCCGCGGTGCACGAGCTGCTGGACTGGGGCGTGCAGTTCACCCGCGACCGCGAGCACCCGGAGCGCCTCTCACTGGGGCGCGAGGGCGGGCACTCGCGGCGTCGTATCGTGCGCGCGGATGACCTGACCGGACACGAGGTGGAGCGCGCCCTGCTGGCCGAGCTGAAATCGCGCGAGAATGTGCTGCTCTTCGAGGACCACGTGGCCCTCGACCTGATCGTGCGCGAAAGCGACTCCTGCCGGCGGCGCTGCCTGGGAGCGTTCTGCCTGGAGAGCCACACCGGGGTGATCAAGGCTTTCATCTCCAAGGTCACTTTCCTGGCCACCGGTGGCTGCGGGCAGGTCTACCTGCACACCACCAACCCCTCTATCGCCACCGGCGACGGGGTGGCGATGGCGTTCCGGGCCGGGGCCAAGATCGCCAACATGGAGTTCATCCAGTTCCACCCCACCGCGCTCTACCCGGATGACAAGAAATCCTTCCTCATCAGCGAGGCCGTGCGAGGCGAGGGCGCGATCCTGCGCAAGCTGAACGGCGAAACTTTCATGGAGCGCTACCACACCATGGGCTGCCTGGCCACCCGCGACATCGTGGCCCGGGCCATCGACCGCGAGATGAAACTCTCCGGAGACAAGCATGTCTGGCTCGACCTGTCGTCCATCACCCCCGAGCGAATCCGCGAGCGTTTCCCCAACATCACCGCCGAGTGCCTCTCCCGTGGCATCGACATCACCAGGGAACCCATCCCGGTAGTCCCCTCGGCCCATTTCCAGTGCGGCGGCGTGCTGACCGACATCGACGGCCAGACCAGCATCGAGGCCCTTCTGGCCGCGGGCGAGGTGAGCTGCACCGGCGTGCACGGGGCCAACCGTCTGGCCTCCAACAGCCTGCTCGAGGCCACCGTGTTCGGCAAGCGCGCGGTGTCCCGGGCGATCCATCTGGCCAAGGAGTTCTCGCAGCAGGAGGTCGACCCGGCCAGCTACCAGTACGGCAAGGTGGTCTCCCGGCCCACGGATGGCGTGCACCTGAGTCACAGCCGCGAAATGCTGCGCCTGACCATGTGGGACTACGTGGGCATTGTCCGCTCCGACCGCCGTCTGGCCGAGGCCCGCAAGTGGATCGGCGCGCTGGGCAAGGAGATCGACAGCTACTACCGCTGCAGCCCGCTCACCGCCGAGCTGGCCGAGCTGCGCAACCTCTCCACCGTGGCCATGCTTATCATCCGCTGCGCCCAGATGCGCAAGGAAAGCCGCGGCCTGCACCAGAACGTCGATTACCCCGAACGCAACGACCGCAAGTTCCTGCGTAACACTGTCGTGGAGCTGACCCCATGAGGACTTTCAGCGCAGCCGTTCTTTTCAGCTTTCTTCTGGCAGCCGCAGGTTGCGGCTCCGGGCGCGAGGCCCTGGGCAGCGCGCACCTGGCGTTCGACGGGGCGAAAGCATTCAGCCTTGTCCAGGCCCAGGTGGCGTTCGGCCCGCGGGTGCCGGGCACAACGGCCCACCGCGCCTGCGCTGACTATTGTATCAATGCGTTCCAGTCAGCCGGCGCCACGCTGGACACCGACCGCTGGGTGCATGTAAGCCTGGCGGGCGACAGCCTGCCGCTGGTCAACATCCGCGCCGCGTTCAACCCGGAGGCCAGGGACCGTATCCTTCTCTGCGCCCACTGGGACAGCCGCCCGGTCGCGGACCACGACCCAGACCCGGCCAATCACGGGACGCCCATCGATGGGGCCAACGACGGGGCCAGCGGGGTGGCCGTGCTGCTGGAGCTGGCCCGCGTGTTCAAGGACCAGCCCCCGCCGCTGGGGGTGGACCTGGTGCTGTTCGACGGGGAGGATTACGGCGATTTCTACGCGGACAAGGATGTGCTCCTGGGTTCCCGTCGTTTTGCCGGGCAGAACCGCGCCTACCGCCCGGCGTTCGGGGTCCTGCTCGACATGGTCGGTGACCGCGAGGCCGCTTTCCCCTTCGAGGGCAACTCCCTGTCCGCCCTGCCGGATGTCTGCCGCCTGGTCTGGGACAAGGCCGCCGAGCTGGGTTACGGCAAGTATTTCCCGCGCCAGGAGGGCACCGCCGTGATCGATGACCACATCCCGTTGCTCCAGGCCGGCATCCGCTGCATCGACCTCATCCAGATGGGCCTGCCCTACTGGCACACCCTGGGCGACACCCCGGACAAGCTGAGCCCGGCCAGCCTCGAGGCCGTGGGCCGCACCCTGGCCGCGGTGATCTACGACCGCAGGCCATGAGGCCTGCCCGGCAGGTAGCCTGAGCCGCAGGCTGGAACACGGATTGTAGGGGCAGGCCCCTGTGCCTGCCCGATTTATGGCGGGCGGCCACGGGGGGCCGCCCCTACAGAAAGCATGGGCGATTGTTTGTATGGGCACGGCGCAGCGTGCCCTTTTTATTTTGTAAATCCCCCTTGGCCGGTCCCGGCCGATCCTGTGGCGCCGGGCGGCTGGGATTGGAGCTTTAATTCCGCTCTGAAAAGAGGGGCGGCGGCTCCAGCCGGCGGGGTGTGTATGATTTTTAGCCTGGCACGTGGCCAGGCCCTCCGCGATTCCAGTTTCGTGTTATTAATTTCATTTTCGTGTTAACTTATTTTCTCGCAATCGTCTGCACAAAATAATCGACAAAAATGTAGCGTCTCCTCCCCTTATTTTTTATATTCAGCCTGAATTCGTTTTCATTCCGAACCGGCCCCTTCGAACACACCTCAGGCACAAGTGTCAGACAGATCAGAGCATACGGGGGATTATCATGCGCGACAGAGACGACAACGTTTCCGGGCAGGACAGATCGGGACTCTTTGACCGCCGCGGTTTCCTGCGGGTCACCGGTGCGGCGGCCCTGGGCGCGGCCGCCGGCCTGGGACTGGGTTTCAACCCTCTGCGCGCCGCCGAGGAGGTCACGGTCAACGGCCTGCCCGGCGTGGTGTTCGGCCGCACCGGGATCAAGATCACCAAGATCAGTTTCGGCGGCATCCTGCTCAATGAGCCGCCCGTGCTGGTCAACGCCATCGAGAGCGGGATCAACCTGGTCCACACCTCGCCCGGCTATACCAACGGCCGCAGCATCGAGGCGTTCGGCAAGGTGATGAAGACCCACCGCAAGAAAGTGGTCCTGGCGGTCAAGGTCAAGCCAGGCGAGGAGCTGGACAAGGCCCTCAAGACCCTCAACACCGACTACGCCGATTTCATCATCCCGCCCATGGACTCGGTCGAGGAGATCAGCGCCCCCCAGTTGCGCGCCGATTTCGAGAAAGCGAAAAAAGAGGGCAAGTGCGGCCATATCGGGTTCGCCTGCCACACCGCCGATCCGAAAATCATCGACACCATGCTCTCGCTCAAGCTGCACGACCTGATCCTGATGAGCTACGGCGAGACCGGCAACGCCGATTTCATGGCCGCCCTGGGACGGGCGCGGGACGCCGGGATAGGGATCCTGGCCATGAAAGGCCTGCCCAAGCGCGCCAGCAGCGACCCCAACGCCGAGGAGCGCGCCACCGCGGCCTCGCTCTGCCATACGATGGTCACCGGCCAGCACGCCCATGCCGTGCTCGCCTCCATGGGCAGTTTCCAGGCGGTCGAGATGTACCGCGAGATACTGGAGACAAAGCTCAGCTACTGCAACCCGGGCCTGGAGAAAACCTGGCGCGCCAGCCTCGAGGGCGCCTATTGCGCCATGTGCGGCGCCTGCAGCGGGGTCTGCCCCAACGGCGTGGCGTTCAAGGACATCGTGCGGTTCCGCATGTACGAGCGCGACTACAGGCTGCCCGAGTACGCCCGGGCCAAGTACGCCGCCCTGGGCGCCTCCTGCGATGCCAGCGCCTGCGCGGAATGCGGCCGCTGCGAGAGTGTCTGCTCCCGCAAGCTGCCGATCCGGTCGATGCTGAAAGAAGCCCACGCCAGCCTGGCCTGAGTGCGCCGGAGTGAAGCTGTAACCCGCGCCCGGCCGGAGGTGTCTTACTCCTGCCGGGCGCTCGTTTGCCGCGCCCCGGCGCGGACTTTTAGAAACAAGTCACAAACCTGCCCTCTGTACGTTTACAATGGGTGACGTTTCCACAACCAACGCCAGCCTGGAGAGTCCGATGTCCGATCTGCACGAGGGTTTCAAAGCTGTCAACCGACGGGATTTCCTGCGCGGGGCCGGTGTGGCCCTGGGCGCGGCCGCCCTGGGCGGCGCCTTTCCGGCCCACGCCTGGGCGGCTGACTCCGAACTGAAAGTCAACGGCCTGCCCGCGGTGGTCCTCGGCCGGACCGGCCTCAAGGTGACCCGGGTCTCCTTCGGCGGCATCCTGGTCACCGAGCCCTCCGTACTCGCCCGCGTGATCGACCAGGGGTTCAATTTCATCCACACCGCCCCCGGCTACACCAACGGCCGCAGCATGGAGGCGTTCGGCAAGGTGCTCAAGACCCGCCGCAAGGAGGTGATCCTGGCCCTCAAGGAGCGCCCGGAAAATCTCGATGCCTGCCTGAAAGTGTTGAACACGGATTACGTGGATGTCCTCGTGCCGCCCACGCACAGTGTGGACGCCGTGGCCGACCCGTCGATCCCCGAGAATTTCGAGAAGGCCAAGAAAGCCGGCAAGTGCGGGTTCATGGGGTTCGCCGATCACAACGACATGACCAATATCCTGAACAAGGCCAATGAGTTGGGTTATTTCGACGTTGCCCTGCTGGGCTACTCCAAGAGCGACGACCCGGCCTTCCTTGAAGCCACCGGCAAGGCGGCGAAAAAGGGGATGGGGCTTATGGCCATGAAAGGCCTGCCCAAGCGCGCCTCCGAGCAGCTCAACGCCGAGGAACTGGGCCAGGTGAGCGCCCGTTGCGCGGCCATGGTGAACAAGGAGAACGCCCACACCGTGCTGGCCTCCATGGGCAGTTTCCAGGCCGTGGACATCTACCGCGACATCCTCTCGACCAAGCTCGGCTGCCTCGACTCCGGGGCCGAACGCCGTTACTGGGCCGCCCAGGAGGGCGCCTACTGCGCCATGTGCGGGGCCTGCTCCGGGGTTTGCCCCTCGGGGGTCGAGGTGAGCCGCGTGGTGCGCTACCGCATGTACAACAACGACTACAAGCTGACCGATTACGCCCGTGCGCAGTATGCCGCCCTGGACAAGTGTGTCGACCCGGCCGCCTGCGCAAGCTGTGGCGCCTGCGAGAAAGTCTGCACCCGGAGCCTTCCGCTGCGCAGCATGCTGGCCGAGGCGCACGCCGCGTTGAGCTGAAACCTGAAGTGGTAATGAATCATGAAGGCCCTGCCTGGGGAGCGCTCCGGGCAGGGCCTTTTTAATGGTAACACATAGCGCTTTCTCAACAACCTTACCCTCCGGCCCGCCCGCGCTTATATTCACTCATTCCCCCCTCGACATCCGCCTCTGCCGGAGGAGACTCATGCAATCTGTCCGCCTGATTTCTTTTCTTTCTCTGCTTCTCGCCCTGTCATTCTTCCGTCCTGCCGCCGGCGAACTGATCCTGGATGAGGATTTCGAAAGCGGACGGCTTACCGGCGACTGGGTCCTCTACTGGGAGTTCGGGGATTCGGTGGCGAGCGGCTATGAGACCCGGCCCGAATTTGTCCACTCCGGCCAGCGCTCGTTCCGCCTGACCAGTCGGTCCAACGACGGCCGCGAGAACGGCTCCAACATCCGCCGCTTTTTCATGCCCGGCGTCGATTCCTGCTATTTCCGCTGGTACGCCCGCTTTGCGGAGGATTTCGACCAGGGCGACCTCATGCACTGGGTTATCCTGGGTGGCAGCCGGGTGGACAACAAGTGGTCCTGCTACGACAGCACCGCAGGACGCAAGCCCACGGGCAGGGATTTTTTCTGGACCTTCCTCGACACCTGGCGCGACTGGGGCCGCATCGCACCGCCCGGACGGCTGGGGTTCTACTCCTACTTTCCGGAGATGACCATAGACAAGGACGGCCACTACTGGGGCAACATGTTCGCCCCTGAGACACCGTTCGTGCCGGAGCGCGGCCGCTGGTACTGCTACGAGGTATGGGTCAAGCTGAACCGGCCGGGCGAGCATGACGGCGAGCAGGCGTTCTGGGTGGATGGGAAAAAGCTGTACCACCAGCGCGGCATCCGCTGGCGCGACACGGCAGACCTCAAGCTCAATTCGCTCATGCTGGATGTCTACGTCCACCAGTCGCGCCGGGATAATACCTGCTGGTTCGACGACGTGAAAATATCGACCGGCTACATCGGGCCGCAGGACTCTTTAAGTCCAAAGCCTGCGCTGCCGGATGTATTACAGAAGAGCCGCTATTATCATCCGTTCTGGGGCTACTATTACCCCAACCCATTCTGCCCAGTCACACATATCTTCTACTCGGTCCCCGGCGACACACCCAAGGAAGTCAATCTTGAGATCTATCGGGTTAACAAGGATTTCCGTCAGCTGGTCCGCACTCTGGTCCATGAGGGCTGCGCCCCCGGTGATCACGAAGAGAGCTGGGACGGTCTGGACGATTCTGGT